>NZ_CAXUCH010000008.1:21695-24316 GCF_964249325.1 uncultured Mycobacterium sp.
CGCAGCCGTCCGCGCGGTGGCTCCGCAACCAAATGAAACAGTGGCAGTTTCGGCGGCGGCTGGCGGGGTGGGCAGCCTCGTCGTGCAACTATTGGTTCGCCAGAAAGCGCGAGTGCTGGGCATCGCGTCGCGAAACAGCGCCGATTGGTTGCGAGCCCACGACGTCATCCCAGTCGAATACGGCGAGGGGCTTGCCGACCGGTTGCGCGAGGCCGCACCCGATGGTATCGACGCGTTCATCGACTTATTTGGACCGCAATATGTGCAGATGCCAGTCGATTTGGGGGTAGCGCCACACCGCATCGAGACCATCATTTCGTTTCAGAAGGCAGCTGAAGTCGGTGCCAAAACCGAAGGCAGCATGGATGCCTCGACGCCGGAAGTGCTCGCGGAAATGGCTGAGCTGGTCGCCTCAGGCGCCATCGATTTCGACATTGCCGCTACCTACCCGCTAGACCAGGTCGCCGACGCTTTCGAGCAGCTCGAGCAGCGGCACACTCACGGCAAAATCGTTCTGCTGCCCAACTGACGGTTACCGCAGCGATTCTTCCAGCCACGGCGTCAGCCATTTCACACCCTCGGGTGTGAGATGCACACCGTCGCTGCGCACCTGAACCCCGTCGACCTTAGCGGTGTAGACACCGTCGGGACAGAGCTTCTTATTCAGGTCCAGCAGCGACACATTCGGGCGCTGTCCAATCGTACGGCGCACCAACGCGTTCCATTGGTCAACTCGATCCGGTTGATCTTCCGGGTAGAGCGTTCCGTCCGCTCGTTCGCCCCGCCGGCTGTAGGGCACGGTGGCCACCGATACTCGAACACCAGTGCCGCTGAGGATATCCACCGCGCGTTGTAGTTCGCCCGCGAGGTATGCGTCGAACGTTGGATCGCCGATGTGAGTCCACCGTCCCTCGTTGACCCGGTCGACCGTCTCCCAGCGCCCGATAATCAGCAGCGCGACATCCGGCCGGTCGGCGGCGACCTGCGCAGACCATCTGCTCGGCCAGTTTTCGCATTCCGGCTTCTGGTCGAGGGTTTGGCCCAGGTACCGATACGGGCCACCCCGAACCAAGCTGCAGCCGATGATCGTGTGATCGACGAAGTGGAAGCCCGGCGTGGGGGGCAGGTAGTGCATCATCGTCCAGGCGATCGAGTCGCCGAAGACCGATACGGTGAATGGACGGTTGGGATTTCGCTGTCCGATGGGATGCACAGGCACCGAAGCGAGCGGCGGTGAGGGCGAGACAGCGGCAACCGACGACACACCCGGCGGCAGGCTGCTGTCAAGTCCCGCACGCGGACCCGTCCCGACCGGGACAATCAGCAGCGTTGCCGCGACTGCGCTGCCGACGGTCGCGCCGGCCAGCGGCAACAGCGGTACGCGCATCGGGCGCCACCGCCGAATCGGCTGTTCGACCACCCACCATGACGCGCCGGCGACCGCAACCGTGACAACGCACCGAACGGCGAGCAATCGCCATCCGGACCATCCCGTCCGTTCCCCGTTGAGCGCGAGGAAGACTGGCCAATGCCACAGGTAGATCCCGTACGAGATGGCGCCCAGCCAGACCAACGGCGGACAGGCCAGCACCCGGGCCAACACTGCCCGCTGGTCCAGTGCCACAGGGGCGATCACAGCGGCGGCTGCGAGCGCCACCGCGATCAGCAATCCGTCGCGGAATTCGCGTGTACTGCCCCTCGCGTAGTGTGCGGCTGCCGCCAGTGCCGCCATGCCGAGGACCGACAGCACGCGGGTGGTCCGTCTGGCCCAGCGGTTGCGGATCATGCAGCGGCCGCGGTTCAGCGACGACCAGTCGCGAACCAGCAGCGCCGACGCCGCGGCGCCGATCAGCAATGCCTGGGCGCGGGTATCGGTGCCGAAATAGATCCGGTCGTGCGGGGCATCTGAGGAGCAGACGATCACCTCGGCGGCCGAAGCAAAAGCGCCTAGTGCGGCTATCACGAACACGATGAACCGCACGCCGGCCAGCGTCGCCCACAGCCGGTAATGCCTGGCCCACGCCGCCAGCAATACGGCCACCGCAATCAGCACCAGCGGCCACAAGAAGTAGTACTGCTCCTCGACCCCCAGCGACCAGGTGTGCTGCAGCGGCGACGGTGTCGCGCCTTGGGTGAAATAGTCCGTCTTTTGCGCGACGAATCACCAGTTGGCCATCCACACGAACGCGGCGACGGCGTCGCCGCGCAGGCCGGCGACAGCTTCTCGCGGAAGCAGGTCGCGGGCGATACCTACCGTCAGCACCATCAGCACGAGTGCGGGCAGCAGCCGCCGGGCGCGGCGAATCCAGAAGCCGGACAATCTGATACGGCCTGTGCGTCCCAGCTCGTCAAGTAGTAGCGACGTGATCAGAAATCCGCTGAGGACGAAAAATATGTCCACGCCGATGAAGCCGCCGCCCATGCCGGGGACACCGCCGTGCTCGAGGAGCACCAAAGTGACAGCTAGGGCGCGCAACCCGTCCAGCGCGGCGATACCTGAGCCCGGTCGGTGATGAGCTAGTTGCGGGACCGGCGCAACCCATCGCGGCCGTCGAGCCGCGCCGGCGACGATGCAGAGCGGAGCGATGAGGAGGAGCGGCGCTTGTGACAAGCGAACCGGC
>NZ_CAXUCH010000008.1:24326-41111 GCF_964249325.1 uncultured Mycobacterium sp.
TCGTCGCGCGCCCGGACCGCCCGGCCGGACGGCGCTGTAGTTGCCGCCGATACGTCGTCGCCCCCTGCCTGTCGGATCGCAGCAAGTTTAGATGCGACCGGCCCGCAGGAGCGGAAGACACGTCGGCACAACCGTCTTCTCGAGCTTGATCTGAACGGCGGTGCACTACGGGTGCTGGTGGAGAATATGCCATCGACCACTGCCATGGAGGTCGACCCGGACGGCTTGTTGTACTTCCCGGTGATGGGCGCCAACCAGATCTGGCGGATCGATCCCGAGGGCGGGCAGCCTGAACCGGTGGCCTCGGAGCTTGGCGTCCCTGATGCGGTCAAGTTCGACTCCGCGGGCCGGATCGTCTCGACCCAGATGCACACCGGACAGGTGCTGCGCATCGATCCCCGCACGGTGTTGCCGGGCGGCTTGAACTGGCCGCTGGATCTGGCGGTCGGCGATGACGGCAACCTCTACATCGCGGACGGCGCCTTCTCTACGTCCTGGCTCCGGCCGGCACGTTGCATACGCTCGGGATGCTATTACGTCCGGGCTTTTTGCGCGGAGTTGCCGCCGCGGGTGTGGGCGAGTTCGTGGTCACCACGTCCGGCGGGCAAGTGTCGCGCTACCGGCCACTAGAACTGTGCTGGACGGTTTGCGACGACCGAGGGCATCCTGGTGCGCGAAGGGCTGCTGTACGTGTCGGCCGACGGCGACGGCAGCGTGCTCGCGTTTCGTCGAGAAGACGCCGATCCTCATGCCTGACACTCGACCGGCCGACCATCGTTACCTGCAGCTGCGCCAACACTGCGGAAACAGATCGTCGACGGGGTATACCCGGTCGGAGCACAACTTCCCTGCGCCACCGGCGCGCGTTTTGCGATCGAATCGGTGAAGATTGTGACAATCGACGAGGACCTGGCAGAACGGACCGGGCTTGCGCGTGGTGAAGAATGGCTGAGCGTCCAAGGCTTTCCGCTGACCGAAGGTGCGGAGGCACCGCTGTGCCGCACGGAGTACTACATCAACCGGGCGTTCGCCGCGGTGGGCCGACTGCTGCAGCGCCACACCGGGCCGATCTTCCCGTTGATCGAGGATCTGTTCGGGTTGACGATCAACCCCCATCCAGGATCGCGCTTTCGTCATGCCATGATGATGCGACGGGTGCGGGGTTAGGGTGAGCCGGCGGCCAACAATGTCAGACGGTGGTAGTTTTGCCCGCCTTCGAGCGATTTCAGCCGAGAAAGAAGTCCGGCTCGATCCGCTCAAGGGCTCAGCACGCTAGGCGTCGCGGTGGGATGTGGCTAGACGGCTAATCGGCGGACGATCGATCCGCTGGGACGACGAACTCGCAACCGACGCGTATGCGCGCTGGGTGTGGGTGCGTCACACCCTGGCCGACGCGCTGCATGAGGCGGCACAACATTCTCCGCAGCGACTGCTGGTGGTCGACGGTGATGTCCGCCTGGACTGCCAGACGCTCTACCAGCAGGCGACGAGTTTGGCACACGCGTTGTTGGATCGGATACCGGCGGGCAGTGTGGTCTCGTTCATTCTGCCGAACTGGCACGAAGCCACGGTCATCTACCTGGCGGCGACGTTGGCAGGAATGGTGGTCAACCCCATCCTCCCGTCGCTGCGCGACCGCGAGCTGCGTTTCATACTCGACGACGTCGATGCCCGAATGGTTTTCGTGCCATCCCAGTTCGGCAGGTACGACTTCGCGTCGATGCTGACACGGGTGAGCGCGCAGCTGGCGTCGCCTCCCCAGGTCGTCGTCGTTCGCGGCGAGCATCACCGGCAAACGCGGTTTACATCGCTGCTCGACCGACTGTCCACCGCAGCCGAGCTACCAGCACTGGAGCCGGATGCAGTACGCATGATCCTGTATACGTCTGGCACCTCCGGTCGCCCGAAAGGCGTTCTGCACAGCCATAACTCGATGCATGCGCTGATTTGCCAGATTCGCGACCACTGGCTGATCGAGCAGGGCGACCGATTCCTGGTCCCGTCGCCGATCGCGCACATCGGCGGCTCTATTTATGCTTTCGAATGCCCGCTGCTTCTTGGCACGACGGCGGTGTTGATGGATCGCTGGAACGTCGACGAGGCAGTGCGGCTGATGCAATCCGAGCGCTGTACGCACATCGCCGGTGCCACCCCGTTCTTGAAGCAGATGCTCACCGCCGCGCAGCGCGCAAGCACTCGGCTACCCGAACTGAAGGTATTCGTATGCGGCGGAGCATCGGTGTCGCCCTCGCTGATCCGGCAGGCGGCGGGCTATTTCGAGCGCGCCGTCGTTACCCGGGTTTACGGCTCGACAGAAGTACCGATCACGACAATTGGGTCGCCGGACGACGTTGACCACGCCGCCGACACCGACGGCCGCCCAGGATTGGCCGAGGTCAAGCTGGATCCCCACGAAGCCGCAGCTGTCGGCGGCGAAATCCTTGCCCGCGGACCGCAGATGCTGGTCGGATATCTGCATGCCGAAGATGAGACGGCTTCGTTCGACGCCGAAGGCTATCTCCGCACCGGTGATCTGGGCCGCTGGGTCGATGACAAATACCTTGTCGTCACCGGCCGCGCCAAGGACGTCATCATCCGCAACGGCGAAAACATCTCACCCAAAGAAATCGAGGACATCCTCGTCGGTCACCCCAGTATCGCCGAAATCGCCATCGTCGGCCTGCCGGATGCCCGCACCGGCGAGCGGGCCTGCGCCGCGATCGTGCCCACCACCGCACCCGGCCCTGACGTGGCCGGCTTACGCAGCTTTCTCCAGGAGCATGGGGTGGCGACATTCAAGGCGCCGGAGCAGGTGGTCATCTGGGATTCGCTGCCAAAGAACGACGCCGGCAAGGTGTTGAAGCATCAGATCAAAGCAGCACTCATGCATACGGACGGATGAGATGCAGGTAGCGATCGTCACCGGCGCAAGCGGTGCCATCGGATTCGGTTGCGCGACAAAACTAGCCGAGATGGGCATGGCAATCCTGGGGACAGGGCGCGACGCGCGCCGGCTCGAGGAACTGGAGCAAGTGATCGGCGAGCCCGACCGCGTTGCCACGCTTGCCGTGGACCTGACCGCTGACGACGCGCCGCAACGGATCGTCGAGGCCGCCGTCGCACGGTGGGGCCACGTCAACTTCCTGATCAACAACGCCGGCGTGGGTAGTCCCAAGCCGTTGCACGAGACCGACGACGAATCACTGGACTACTTTCTGGCATTGATGCTGCGGGCGCCGTTCCGGTTGGCGCGCGAGGTGCTGCCGCAGATGCAGCCCGGTTCGGCGATTGTCAACGTGACGTCCACGTTCGCGGTCGTGGGCGGACTTCGTGGCGGTGCCTATTCCGCGGCCAAGGGCGGACTTACGGCGCTGACCACCCACATCGCCTGTCAATACGGGTCGCAGGGAATACGTTGCAACGCGGTGGCTCCCGGCGTCATCCAAACTCCGATGACCGAAACGCGGCTGCAGGACGAGCGGTTCCGTCGGATCAACATCGAAATGACACCGCACCAGAGGTTGGGCACCGTCGACGACGTCGCGAGCGCCGTGGCGTTCTTATGCTCGCCGGGCGGCAGTTTCGTCAACGGGCAAACGATCGTCGTCGACGGTGGCTGGAGTTCCACGAAATACCTGTCGGACTTCGCGCTGTCGTCGCAGTGGACGGCCCGGTGAGCCTGTTCTCGTTGCTGAACCAGGCGGCGATGCGCTTCCCTGATCGTCGGGCGGTGTATCACGGTCACCGCCGCTTCTGCAGCTGGCGAGAAATCTACCACCGACCGCTCCGACGCAGGCTGGAAAGACATCTAGCCCAACTGGAGCGGCGCTACACGCGCAACGTCGACATGCACGCACGCAGAGCAGTCATCAACCCGTGCCCAATGTTCACCCTCGGCGAACTGGTCGTTGACGAACTCACCGGCTCGGTGAAATCGACCTCCAGCCAACCGATTCAGGCCTATATGCCGCGGATTCAGTGCTCATCCTTTCGCAGGGAGAAATTATGAAGCCTCATGACCGCGACCCACTATCGGTGGTCGAGCAATCACCCGCTGCCGCAGCCAGCCACGACCGCGCGGGGTGGATCGGATTGTTCACGCCGCATGGGCGGATAGAGGATCCGGTGGGTACACGTCCGCATGTCGGATATCGGCAAATCGAACGCTTCTACGACACCTTCATCGGCCCGCGCGACGTTGTCTTCCACCGCGACCTCGACATCGTATCGGGATCGACGGTTATTCGTGACCTCGATCTCGAAGTTTCCCTGCTGCCGTCACTCAGCATGACCATCCCTGCGGTGCTGCGGTACGACCTCGACCTCACTCCCGACGTGCCACAGATCGCTGCGCTTCGCGCCTATTGGGATCTGCCGGCGATGATGGCGCAGTTCTTGCGACTCGGCACCGCCGCAGGACCAGCAGCAACTGCTTTAGCATATGGGCTGCTGCGTCATCAGAAGATCAGCGGTGCACTGGGTTTCGCGCGAGGATTTCGTAACGCCGGACGTCGCGGCAAGACTGTCGCGACGTCTTTTGCGGCCCACCTCGCCGCTGGACGAACCAGCGCTGCCGATAAGCTGCTGCACGGCACTATCACGGCGGGCGACGGAAAGGTCATGACCACCGATGAACTCGCGGACCGCCTACGCGGCGCCATCGCAACCCGGGTAATCGCATCGGGTCATATTGTGGTGGTGTCGACTAGGTCGCCCCGCGGTCGGGCAGTGTTGTTCGCAGAGATCACGCGCCGCCGATCGGCCATCAACAGCGTCAATGTATTTACCGCTCAACGTTTAGTCCAAAGACACTGACGCCGAACGCACTCGGTTCCCGCCATCGCATCCGGCGCCACGATGACGTCACTGGACGGACGGTAGTTGAAATCGTTGTCGAATGCCTGCCAACATCGCGATGTGTGCGTTGGCTGCCTGGCGGGTCGTCACTGTCGCCAGCGGTCGGGGCGCTGTGATGTGGATTCGCTCAATGATCCGAGTGCCTGACTGGCTCGGCTCGAATGTGACCGCGCCGCGTAGCCGGACGCCGGGGAACTGGCGCGCATCCGTGATCACGTCGCCCTGCGCGGGGACGTGGAGCCGAGCGCGGTAGCTGATGCGAATAACCAGCGGCCCCAACCGGACCCGGTCTCTTACGCGGTAGCTTTCGATATATCCGTCACCCGTTTGCCGGCGCGACGTCGGCCGCACTGAGACGACCAACGGGTGCACGAGCTTCATGTTGTGCAAGTCGACGTAGAACGCACGGACCTGCTCTGGCGCAGCCGGTACCGTGTCGGTGAATGTCCGTTCGGCATGAACGGTCCACCAGCCCACAGTGGGTCAACCTGGCGACGGTCGCGCCAAGGGCGCCCTGCCTACTTCTTGCTTGGAATGACGATCACAACGATCAGGGTGATGATGCTGAAAAACAGCCCGAGGATGCCCCAGCCTAGCGGATTGCGCCCTTTCATGCCGGCGATTACCGCGCAGACGATCGCGGCGATGATGCTGCCGATGGCGACGAATATCGCCTTGATGCCGCGCAAAATGAATCCGGCGGCTTGCGGGTTGTCCTGAGCGGCCAGTATCAGACTATGCAGCATGCTTATCTCCTCTTCACCGGCGAGCGTGGCGTCGTGCCATGAACGGACGGTATCTGTTAGCGAGCCGGATCGGTACAGATTCGCCAGCCAGAAGGCAGGTTCTGCACCGCGGTATTACAGCTTCGGCTTGTCTTTCGGCGCTGTAGAAGGGGCTTCGAGCCCGAATAGCTTGATCGTGTGCTCACGCATCTCGACTTTGCGAACCTTTCCGGTGACCGTCATCGGGAACTTGTCGACGACGTGCACGTAGCGCGGAATCTTGTAGTGCGCCAGCTTGTCGGTGGCGAAGGCACGCACCGCGTCGGCATCTAGGGGCGGGCGGCCGGGCTTCATCCGGATCCAGGCGCAGACCTCTTCGCCGTATTTCTCGTCGGGCACGCCGATGACCTGCACTTCGTCGATGTCGGGATGGGTGTAGAGGAATTCCTCGACCTCGCGTGGATAGATGTTCTCGCCGGCGCGGATCACCATGTCCTTCAGCCGTCCGACAATGGTGCAGTACCCGTCGTCGCGCATGACCGCGAGATCGCCGCTGTGCATCCACCCGTCGTCGTCGATCACCTCGCGGGTCAGGTGGTCGTCGCGCCAGTACCCCAGCATCACCGAGTAGCCGCGGGCGCAGAACTCCCCTGGCTCGCCGCGCTCGACGATGGCGCCGCTGTCCGGATCGACGATTTTGATTTCCACGTGGGGGTGGGCGCGCCCGACGGTTGCGGTTCGCCGCTCGAGGTCGTCGCCGACGAGGGTCTGGCAGGAGACCGGCGACGTCTCAGTCATCCCGTAGGCGATGGCCGGCGTCATGTTCATCTCGCTGAGACAACGCTTCATCACCTCGACCGGGCACACCGATCCGGCCATGATGCCGGTGCGCAGCGACGACAGGTCGGTGCCGTTGAAGCCGGGATCGTTGAGCATCGCGATGAACATGGTCGGCACGCCGTAGACACCGGTGCACCGTTCGGCTTCGATCGCGGCCAGTGCTGCAGCGGCATCGAACGCGGGCGCCGGAATAACCATGGTGGCCGCGTGCGTGGTACAGCCGAGATTGCCCATCACCATGCCGAAGCAGTGGTAGAAGGGTACGGGGATGCAGAGCCGGTCCGCCGGGCCCAAGTTCAGCAGCTCGGTGACGAAGAAGCCATTGTTGAGGATGTTGCGATGCGACAACATCGCGCCCTTGGGGAACCCGGTGGTTCCCGAGGTGTACTGGATGTTGATCGGGTCGGTGTCGGCTAAGGCCGACGATCGGGTTCTGAGCTCGCGATCCGATACGGATTCGCCGCCGTATCTCAGCTCGTCCCAGTCGCGAGTACCAAGGAACACAACATGTTTGAGATCGGGGCAGTCGGCCCGAACCGCGGTGGTCATGCTGCGGTAATCGGAGGTTTTGAAGGTCGTCGCGGCGATGAGCGTGCGAGTGCCTGACTGCTTCAGCGCGTAGGCGAGTTCGTGGCTGCGATAGGCGGGATTGACGGTAACGAGGATCGCGCCGATCTTCGCGGTGGCGTATTGCACGACGGTCCACTCGGCGCAGTTCGGCGCCCAGATGCCGACGCGCTCGCCTTGGGTCACGCCCAGAGAGATCAATCCCTTTGCAACTGAGTCGATTTCGTTGTTGAGCTCGCCGTAGGTCCAGCGGTGGTGACCGGCAATGTCGATGAGCGCCTCGGCGTCGGGGTGGCTAGCCACAGTGCGCTCGAAGTTCGCCCCGATCGTCTCTTCGAGGATGGGAGTGTCTGTTGGCCCCGCGTCGTAGGACTTCATTGCTCAACCCACCAGGTCCTCGTATCGGTACTCCGTCGTGATCGGTGTCCCGGCGCGGTGTGCGGTCTCTTCGCGGCACCGTAGCTCGACTCGGCGGATTTTGCCCGAGATCGTCTTGGGCAGGTCGAAGAACTCGACGCGCTGCACCTTCAGGTACGGCGGGACGCGGTCGCGCACGTGCTGCATGATCGCCCGCGCGGTGTCGGCGTTGGCTTCCCAGTCGGCGGCCAGCGAGATGTAGGCCTTCGGGACCGACAGCCGCATGTCATCGGGCTGCGGCACGACGGCGGCCTCGACGACGGCCGGATGTTCGACGAGCACGCTTTCCAGCTCGAACGGCGACACCTTGTAGTCGGACGACTTGAACACGTCATCGGTGCGCCCGACGTAGGTGATGTCGCCGTCTGTGTCGCAGCGGGCGACGTCGCCGGTGCGGTAGTAACGGCCGGCGGTCGCTTGGTTGTCGGCGTCGGCAAGGTAGCCGGTCATCAGGTTGACCGGATGGGCCGTCAGGTCAAGACAAATCTCGCCCTCGTCGGCCGGTTCGCCGCTGACCGGGTCGACCAGCACGACGGGCATACCCGGCAGCGGCCGGCCCATCGATCCCGGTTTGACCGGCCGGCCCGGCAGGTTGCCGATCAGCAGTGTGGTCTCGGTCTGGCCGTAGCCGTCGCGGATGGTCAGCCCCCACGCTTGCTCGACCCGGCCGATGACATTGGCGTTCAGCGGCTCACCGGCGGCGACGATTTCGCGCAGCGGTTCCGGTCGGTCACCGATATCGGCCTGAATGAGCATGCGCCACACCGTCGGCGGCGCACAGAACGTCGTCACCCCGGCGTGACGAATCTGGTCAAGCAACGCTGCCGCGTCGAAGCGGCGGTAGTTGTAGACGAAGATCGTCGCCTCGGCGATCCACGGCGCGAAAAAGCAACTCCAGGCGTGTTTGGCCCAACCCGGTGAGCTGATCGCCAAGTGCACGTCGCCGGGCCGCACGCCGATCCAGGCCATCGTCGACAAATGCCCTACCGGATAGCTGATCTGGGAATGCTGTACCAGTTTCGGCGTGCTGGTGGTGCCTGAAGTGAAATAGATCAACATCGGATCGTCGACGGTGGTTTGAGGCGTGAAGGCACCGGCAGGGCCGACGCTTGCCGCGTCGGCGTAGCAGTGCCACCCGTCGATCCGTGCGCCCACCGCGATGCGCCGGTAGTCGCCGTCGATCCCGTCGAACTTGGCGGTATCTGCCGCATTGGCGACGACGAATTTCGCGCCGCCGCGACGGATGCGGTCGGCGATGTCGGCCGGACCGAGTGCCGCGGTGGTCGGCATGATCACTGCGCCGAGCTTGGCGACGGCCAGCATCGATTCCCACAAGTCGACCTGGTTGCCCAGCATCAGGATGACCCGATCACCTTTGCCCACGCCGAGTTGTTGTAGCCACGCTGCGACCCGATCGGACCGCTCGGCCATCTCGGCGAAGCTCACCTTTTGCGCGCTGCCGTCGTCGTCGACAATCCACAGTGCGGTGTGGTCGTTGCCCTGTGCGATGACGTCGAACCAGTCGGTCGCCCAGTTGAAGACGCCGGTGATGTGCGGCCATGCGAACCTCCCGCCGAGGACCTCGTCACGCGCGGTGCGATAGCGGTCGGTGTTGGTCGCCATAACATGTAGCATCGCGCGTCAACGCGGATCCGTCAGCGGATTAGCTTGTGCTGAAACCCAACCCGCGACGCGCGAGCCTCGCTCCCGCTCTTCGTAGTCGAGGCGAAATGCGCAGCGAGAGAAGCGGGTTGAAGATATCTTCGCGAAGCCGGGTCAGTTTGGAGGTCTTGATTCGCCATCGCCCGTCGATCTTGAGGTAAGTCTCGTGATAGTGGCCGTAACCGTTGAGGTTCAGCCCGGGCGCCAGCCTGACCACGTCTTCTAGCGCCCACACGCCTCGGGCGGTTGTCGGCGAGGTCAGCTCGATTTCCGGCGCATGTACCTGGTGCACGGTGGGCTGAGAGGGCTTGCCTAGCGTCGCACGGATGAATGCGACGAACTCGTCGGCGCCGACGATGACCTTGCCACCTGCCTCGGCGGTGTCGCTGACGAAGTCGTCGGCGAAAATGCCGCGCCACGCCTCCCAGTCTTTGGTGTCCAGGTACCGGCAGTAGCGGGCCTTGAGCTGTTTGATCGATTCGATCTCCAGCGGTGGGGTCATCCATGTGCGGGCCCTTTCACGTGTCGCCGCCCATAGCGGCGGCGCTGGCTCGGGTGAAGAGCTGGACAGCCTGGTGGCGGCTCATGGACCCCAGCATTTGGGCTGCGGCACGCATGTTTTCGCCCACGATCCAGGTCGGCCCGTTGGTCAGGTTGTCGAACGCCTCGCTGATGACTTCGTCGACGCTGGCGGCGTCCGGCGGCGGCTCATCTTCAAACTGATCTGTCCCCGGCTGTGTTCGAGTCGACGCAGTGCCGGCGTATCGGTCTTGCCGAGGATCAATCCCAGCACGTCGACACCCTTGTCGTGTAATTCGGTCCACAGCGCTTCGGCAAAAACCATGTCGAATGCTTTGGTCGCCCCGTACACGACCATGTTCGGGCCGCCGACGAGTCCGGCGCCCGAGCCGAAGATGACGATTCCGCCGCGGCCGCGCTGCACTATTGCCGAGCCGAAGTGATGACACGGTTGCATCGGCACCACGCAGTTGCGTTGCACCATCGCTTCCGCAGTTTCGACCGGGCTGGTCAGAAACGGCTGGAAGTTGGGATCGGCGCCCGCGCAGTAGACCAGGAAGCTGGACATCGGCGATGTCTCGGCGATCGTTTCGGTCGGTCACGGAGTGTCTCCGTTCGATGATTCGCGGTGGGCCTTCGGACTTTCGGGCAAGGCCAATCGCGTCGGGCACTTCGCCGAGTCCGATGCCTCGAGGGATATCGCTGCGGCGTTGACATGCGCGGTGGCCGCGACTGCTTGCATGGAGCGAGCACGTCGGCCGTTCCGAGACGTTCCACATCGACGGCGTTCCCACCCAGTACCCGGAATGCATCGTGTTCGAGCGGAACGCCGATGGTCTGATCTCGCGGGTCAGCGTTTTCATCAAGCGGCCCGGCGGAGAGCCACGCGTAGAGGGCGGTCGCGCAGGCTAACGCCGGCAACTCACTGCATTGCCTGATACTCGTCATGACGACGTAGCCACGCCACCGGCACCGGCAGGTCGTCCTGTTACGTCCGTAGGGCGCACGGTCCAATAGCTGGTAGGCGGTGTTGATGGAGTCGAGACCCCGGGCGTAGCACGAGTACGTGTGGTACACGACGTCGTCGTCACGCGCGAATGCACTTAGGCCGGGCTCAACCACCTCAAAGGGTCGGTGCGTGAAGTTGTAGTGCGCTTCGCCGGCCTGTGAGCTGCCGGCCGGCTCGTCGGGGAACGACACGCCGAAGTCGCGGTTGAAGTCGTTGCGCAGCGACGACACCCCAGGGAAAGCTCCAGCCCATCCGCTGCTTGTAAGCGTTGATGCGGTCCAGCGGCGCCCGCGACACGCATGTGAAGGTAACGTCGCGTTGGTTGAGGTGCACCACCCCGCCATTGAAGTTGTCCTCCCAGAAGGAGCAGACGGGGCAGCCCTCTGTCCAGTCCGGGCCGAACATGAAGTGGTAGACCAGCAGCTGCGAGCGCCCGTCGAAGAGCTCGGCGAGCGTCTTCTCTCCCGCATTGGTGTCGAAGCGGTAGGTCTTGTCGATTCGCACCCAGGGCAGGTTGCGCCGCCGTGCGGCTAGCTCATCGCTGCGGCGAGTGAGCTCCTTTTCCGCCTCGAGCAGTTCCGGGCGAGCCCGAAGGTGCTCTTCTCGAGTTCCGACTGCATGAGTGGTCATGTCGCGCGCTCCTCTCGTCAGGACGGCTTTCCTGTCGACCCGCCGTCACCTAGACGACGAATGCAGAGGCATAAATCCGACATCGGTGTGCCGCGGTGCGGCGGCAGAAGGCCGCGCACCCAATGGTGGCTGCACTGTGGTGCTGTTTACCAGGCTGTTTTGTGGGCAGTGTTAGCTAGTAGCCGTAGGTTGGGGACGGCAGACGTAGCTGAATGCTGAAGGATGACGCGATGAGGGTTCCGGGCGTAGCCAGCGTTCTCGGCGGCATGACCGGTGGAGCGACACAGGCAGTACGAACCGGGGTGCAGGGTGCTGCGGGGGCTGCTGCCGCGGTGCAGATGCTGGCCACTCCTGTCGTGCAGTCGGTGGGCCAATCGACTGCCCGCGTGCTCGGGATGAGCGACTCTGCTCGCAGCAGCTCCACGAACGGCACTGCGCCGCCGGTGCGTTGGCAAAGCGGGCGCCGGGTGCATCTGGACCTGGATCCCCTGCTGCCCTTTCCCCGCTGGCACGAGCATGCGGCGGCGGTGGAGGAGTCCGTCCGCAAGATTTCGGGCGTCGCGACCGCTCATGTCGAGGGCGCGCTGGGCCGGCTGGTGCTCGAACTCGAGGACGACACCGACGCCGACCAGATCGTCGACACGGTGCGTGACGCGGTAGAGGCCGTCGCCGCCGACTTGATGTCGGCCGGATTGCAATCGGCACCGCGAATCGCGCCGTTCGCCGATCCCGGTAACCCGCTGGCGATACTGGTGCCGGTCACCGCGGCTGCGATGGATGTCGTGGCGATCGGGGCCGCCGTCACCGGTTGGGTTGTCCGACTGCCCGCCGCCCCGCGAACCACCCGAGCCGCGGCTGCCCTGATCAGCAACCAACCGCGCATCGTGTCATTCCTGGAATCACGACTGGGCCGAGTGGGCACCGATCTCGCACTTGCCGCTTCCAGCGCAGCGGCCAACGGCCTCACGCAGGCGGTCGGCACACCGTTATTGGATCTGGCGCAACGCGGCCTGCAGATCGCCGAGGCAGCGGCTCACCGGGACAGGTGGCGACACCGAGAACCAGAGCTTGCCTCGACCAAGCGGCCGCAAGCACCGGTGGTCCCCGTCATCTCCTCCGCCGGGCCGGATTCCCACCCGCCCCGGCACAACTGGGCGGCCGCCGCAGCCGGCGAGGCTTCGCACGTCGTCGTCGACGGGGCCATCGACTCGGCGATCGACACCGCAAAGGGATCGATGGCCGGGCCGGTGGAGGAGTATGCCAACCAGGCCGCCAACGGTTCGCTGGTCGCCGCAGCAGGTGCCTTGCTGGCGGGCGGCGGTGCCGAAGATGCGGCCGGGACGATCCTGGCCGGGGTGCCCAAGGCAGCGCATATGGGCCGGCAGGCGTTCGCCGCAGTCCTGGGCCGCGGCCTGGCTAACGCCGATCAAATGATCCTCGACCCCGGCGCACTGCGCCGGTTGGACCGGGTGAAGGTGGTCCTCATCGACGGCGCGGCGCTGCGCGGTGATGCGCGGGCCGTCCTGCAAGCGCGCGGAAATGCGCCCGGCTGGGATGACGACCGGGTCTATGAGGTCGCCGACGCGCTGCTGCACGCCGAGCAGCCGCCCGAGCCTGATCCCGATGAGCTGCCCGCCACCGGGGCACGCCTGCAATGGATCCCGGCGCAGGGACCGGCGGCTACGCCTGCCCAGGGCCTGGAACGTGCCAACCTCGTGGTCGACGGCGAATGCGTGGGCAACGTCGAAGTCGGCTGGGAAGTCGACCCTTTCGCTATCGCGCTGCTGCAGACCGCGCACCGCACCGGAGCGCGGGTGGTGTTGCGGCACGTCGCCGGCACCCAAGATCTTGCGGCAAGCGTCGCCGAGGCTCATCCGCCGGGCACCCCGCTGCTCAAGCTAGTACGTGAGCTGCGGTCGGATCGCGGGCCGGTATTCCTGATCACCGCGCTACATCGGGATTTCGCGTCGACGGACACGTTGGCGGCGCTGGCGGTCGCCGACGTCGGGGTGGCCCTCGACGACCCGCATGCGGCGACACCGTGGACCGCAGACATCATCACCGGCACCGATTTGGCTGCGGCCGTGCGGATCTTGTCGGCACTACCCGCGGCCCGCCAAGCCACTGAATCGTCGGTGCGCCTTGCTCAGGGCGGCACCACCCTGGCCGGGCTGTTGCTGGTCACCGGTGACCCACGCGCAGGCACAGGAAGCCCACTTGCCCTGCGGCGCTGGCTCAACCCGGTCAATGCCGCCGCCGCCACCGCGTTGGCGTCGGGAGCTTTCTCCGCGGCCAAGGTGCTGCGCCAGCCTGATCCGACCCCGCAACCGCTGACCGCCTGGCATGCACTCGACCCGGAGATCGTCTATTCGCGGCTGACCAGCCGCACGCGGCCGTTGGTCATCGAGCCTGGCGCGGCCGCATGGCGTCGCGTGGCCGACGATTTGTCCTACAGCCCACTAGTGAGGCCACTGCGCGGGCCGGGAGCTGCGGTGGGGCGGTTGCTTGCCGCGACGCGCGCCGAGCTCAATGACCCACTGACGCCGATCCTGGCGGTGGGAGCGGCGGCGTCGGCGATTGTCGGCAGTAATGTCGACGCGCTGCTGGTCACTGGTGTGATGACTGCCAACGCGATAGTCGGTGGGGTGCAACGGTTACGGGCCGAGGCCGCGGCTGCCGAGCTGTTCGCCGAACAAGAAAGGTTCGCGCGCCGGGTCATCGTCCCGGCGGTGGCGACGACCCGGCGCCGGTTGGAGGTGGCGCGGCATTCTGATCGCCTCGTCACGGTGACCGCGAGTTCGTTGCGCCCCGGCGACGTCATCGACCTGGCCGCTCCGGACGTGGTGCCGGCGGACGCCCGGGTGCTGGTGGCAGAGGACGTGGAGGTCGACGAGTCGTTCCTCACCGGTGAGTCGCTACCGGTGGACAAGCAAGTTGACCCGGTCGCCGCAACCGATCCCGACCGCGCCAGCATGCTGTTCGAGGGCAGCACGATCGTCGCAGGCCATGCTCGGGCGATCGTCGTGGCGACCGGTGCGGGCACCGCGGCGCACCGCGCGATCTCGGCCGTCGCCGACGTCGAACCGGCCGCCGGCGTGCAAGCGCGGCTGCGTCAGCTGACCAGCCGGGTCCTTCCGGTGACCCTCGCCGGCGGAGCAGCGGTGACCGCTCTCGCGTTGCTGCGCCGCGCATCGCTGCGCCAAGCGGTTGCCGACGGCGTCGCGATCGCGGTGGCCGCTGTCCCCGAGGGCCTGCCGTTGGTGGCCACGCTGGCGCAGCTTGCCGCAGCGCAGCGGCTCTCGCGGCGTGGTGTGCTGGTCCGCGCCCCACGCACGGTCGAAGCACTGGGTCGCGTCGACACCGTATGTTTCGACAAGACCGGCACCCTTACCGAGAACCGTCTGCGCGTGGTTTGTGCCGTGCCGAAAGACTCCCGCCCGGAGGGCCCGTTCCCCGACACCACTGATCCGCGGGCCGCACAGGTGCTGCGGGCGGCCGCGCGGGCGTGTACGCAGCCGCGGAACGGGCAGGGACATGCGCATGCCACCGACGAGGCGATCGTCACCGCGGCGAATGCGCTGAGCAGCCAAGGCGATTCGGAATGGACTGTGCTCGCGGAGGTGCCGTTCGAGTCCAGTCGCGGCTACGCCGCCGCCATCGGCACTGCGAGCACCGATGGCCAGGCGCCGACGCTGATGCTCAAGGGTGCGCCCGAAAAGGTCCTGCCCCGCTGCCGATTGGCGGATCGCGACGCCGAGGGCGACCATGCGGAGTCGTTGGTGCACGGCCTGGCCGAACAAGGCTTACGCGTGCTTGCAGTGGCTCAGCGCAGCTGGGACGGGGAAACCACCGAAGAGGCCACCGATGTCGACAACGTCGATGCCGCCGCGGACGACCTTGAATTGATCGGCTACGTCGGCTTAGCCGACACCGCCCGGCCCTCGGCGCGGCCCTTGATCGAGGCGCTCCTTGATGCCGAGCGCAAGGTGGTCCTGATCACCGGTGATCATCCGGTGACGGCACGAGCAATCGCCCGCCAGTTGGGCCTGCCTTCGGACGTACGGGTGGTTACCGGCAGCGAGCTTGCGGCGCTCGACGAGGAGGCGTGCACCAAGATCGCGGCCGACGTTCAAGTCTTCGCCCGTGTCAGCCCCGAGCAAAAAGTTCAGATCGTTGCGGCGCTGCAACGCTGCGGACAAGTGACCGCGATGGTCGGCGATGGAGCCAATGACGCCGCCGCCATCCGAATGGCCGACGTGGGCATCGGGGTCACTGCTCGCGGTTCCTCAGCCGCCCGCGGGGCCGCTGACATCGTGTTGACCGACGACGATCTGGGCGTGCTGATCGACGCCTTGGTCGAGGGCCGCGGTATGTGGGCCGGCGTGCGCGATGCGGTGACGATTCTGGTTGGCGGCAATGTGGGCGAAGTGCTGTTCACGATTATCGGGACTGCGTTCGGCGCTGGCCGGGCGCCGATCGGAACCCGGCAATTGTTGTTGGTGAACCTGCTCACCGACATGTTCCCTGCGCTGGCGGTTGCCCTCACGTCACAGCATCCACAACTCGACGAATCCGAAGATCAAGCTGACCAAGAGGACGAAGAAGCCCGCCGCGCGTACCAGCGCGCCGTACTGACCGAACCGACGCCGTCGCTCGACGTGCCGCTGATGCGGCAGATCGTCACCCGCGGCGCCGTCACCGCCGCCGGCGCGACGGCCGCCTGGGCTATCGGACGCTGGACACCGGGCACCGAAAGACGGACAGCGACAATGGGCTTGACTGCTTTGGTGGCAACGCAGCTGGCGCAAACGCTGCTGACTCGCCGCCACAGCCCCCTCGTCGTGGCGACGGCGCTGGGCAGCGCGGCGGTCTTGGTCGCCGTCGTCCAAACCCCAGGCGTCAGCCACTTCTTCGGCTGTACGCCACTGGGCCCGGTGGCCTGGACCGGAGTGGCCGGCGCGACGGCAACGGCCACTGCCCTATCGGTGGTCGCACCCTACTGGTTGGCCAAGACTGTCGGCGTCCCGGTGTCGGAATATGAGTAGGAGCGCCTAGGTCGACAGCTCGTTTCGCAGGACCTTACCTGCCGGGTTGCGCGGAATGCTTCTGAGAATGTGAATGTCTCTGGGCCGTTCGAAGCGTGAGACCTTGTCGTGCAAGTACTTTCGCACCGCTGCTTCCTCGACGTGGCTGTCAGGCCGCGGGACGATGTAGGCGCCCGGCCAGCGCATCGGTGCGAAACTCCGTATTGACGAGCATAACGCCAGCAGCGCCCGAGCCGCCGTGGTGAGCACGCTTGCCGTCGTCATTGGTGGCGCTTGTTTTCGATTGCGTACCGATACCACAGCCGCGCCGCCCAATCCACCGGCCCGGCCAGCACCACCGTGGTGACTTCTGCGGGCCATGCCCACCACGGCTCGACGGTGCGCGGCCGTTCGATGATCGCCTTGGCGACCACGTCGGCGGCCTCGTCGGCGGACAGCCCCGGGAGTTTGCGCAGGAACGGCGTGGGCTCGGTCATCCTGGTGCGGACCAGCGCCAGGTAAATCGACGTGACGT
>NZ_CAXUCH010000008.1:41121-46438 GCF_964249325.1 uncultured Mycobacterium sp.
ACGCTGCGCAGCCAGATGTCGAACGCGCCCTTCGACGCCTGGTAGGCACCCCACTGCGGGCCGGGCGGAACCCGCACCCCGATGCTCGACACGCTGATGACGTGCCCGCCCCCATGCTCGCGCATCGCGGGGAGCACCCCGAGCAGTAACCGGATCGGCCCGAGGTAATTGATGTCGATGGTGCGCTGAAAGTCATGCGGGCGGTCGTACTGGTGATGCAGCGATCGCCGCAGGGACTTGCCGGCATTGCTCACCACGATGTCAAGCGCGCCGTGCTCGTCGCCGATGCGTTCGGCCAGCGTGTTGACGGCTGATTCGTCGGTCAGATCGGTCGGATAGGAGGCCGCTCGGCCGCCGCCGGTGGTGATCGATGCCACCAGGTCGTCGAGCCGGTCGGCCGAGCGGGCGACGGCGAGTACGGTCGCACCCGCGGCAGCCAACGCGCGAGCGGTCGCCTCGCCGACACCGTACGATGCGCCGGTTACCAGCACGGTTTTGCCGGACACGGCGCGGCGTAACTTGTCCGGGTCCGAGATCCGCGGCGGGTTGACTAGTTTGTCGATCGCCTTGGCCGCTACGTTCATGGATCTATTGTCCCAGGTCCACACCTACCTCTAAGCGGTCGTGTGCTCTGCGTCTTGCTTACCGGCGCAGCGCGGCAGTCACCGTCACGCTACGCGCGGTGCTGAGCGGCCTCGAAACCACCAGACCGTTGGTTTGCCGGGTTTTCTCGTCGCGTTAACGGCTTCTGCAACGGGTGGCCGTAGGCTTTGACTCGACTAAGCGTGATGCGCCCACGGCTGCGTAACTGCCTCTACGGCTTGGCTTTTGGCGAAAGGAATGCACATGACGGATCTGCACACGAGCACGCTGCCTCCTGCATTGCGCAGGCATTGGATTTGCTTACTGATCCGCCGACGGACCCTGATGTCAGCAAGGGCTACCTCGACCTGCTGGGCACCGGCTCGGATGAAGAATCGTCGTCGGCGAAGAACACCGGCGTGATCCAGGTGATGTGGACCTCGCCGGTGGTGGCGACGATCTACGACACCCAACAAGCTGTGCTACGCAGGGTCGTTCGCGTCCTGCAGCCGCCCACCCAATGGTTGAACATCCCAGCCGGCGGCGTCGTAGTGGACGTCGGCTGCGATCCCTCAGCAGCGCTGGATGAGATTGCGTGGGTACTGAAGCCCGGTGGGCGACTGGCCGTGATGGTGCCGGCGGCCGGGCGCGCCGCTCTGTTGTGGCGGGTGCTACCGAACGGCGGAGCCTATGTGTTCGGCGAGGACGAGATCGGCGACATCCTGGAAGACCGTGGCTTCGCCACCGTGCGCACCAAGAACGTCGGGACGTTCCAGTGGGTGCGCGCAAAACGCGGCCACGCGGACTAACTCGATTTCTTGCCGCCCTTTCGGCCGGCGGCCTTCTTCTGGGACTGATTGCCGCCGCTGCCGCTACCGCTGCTGCGACTGCTCTTGCTGCTGCCCGAGCTCTTGCCCCCTCTACTAGATGCTCCGGGCGAGTTCGCAATTGCCGCCGCCCGAGATTTGCTCATCCCTTTCTTGCGCAAGCCCTCATACTGCTTGTCGTTCTTGACGCTTGAACCGTGATCCTTCGCCATGGTGCCTCCTCTGACGTCGTTTGCTCGGAATACCCACCTTCGGGTGTGAGCACACATTCGTATAGGCGCCCGCCAGTAGGTGGGTGCGGTGACGCAAACAATGCGGCCTGCGCATGAGCGAGTTGCGATGTAGCTGGACAGTTTTAAAGACGGTTGCTTCAGCCGTGTACAGGCGTCATTCCACCTTTAAACCATCGCCGTACAGGCCCAGCGTGCTGAGCGCCTGCCCGCGCAAACACCTACCAGCTGCTCGTAAACGTGAAGGTGTAGCCGGTGCACACCGAGGCGGTTGAGTGCGCCTTGGTAATCCGCTGTTTGGGCCCACGACTCCGGCAACTACCCTTGTTTAGTCGAGCCCGCCCGAAGTGGATTCCGCCAAGTTTGGGCGACCAGGGTTGACTGCGTGGCCATTGACGCACGTTAGGGTGCTCTGGTCGGCCTCAACAACAAGCCGATAGAACAGTTGGACACATTCATGACCGCAGCAGCAGAAGCGTCGACAATCGAATCGCGGGTCGGCCACTACTACCAGATGGACGGCACCTACCTGGTCGGCCGCGAGAAGCTACGCGAGTACGCCCGTGCAGTGCAGGACTATCACCCGGCGCACTGGGATGTCGCCGCCGCGGCAGAGCTGGGCTACCCGGATTTGGTCGCGCCACTGACATTCACGTCGGTCCCGGGCATGGCCTGTAACCGCCGCATGTTCGAATCGGTGGTCGTCGGTTACCACACCTACGTGCAGACCGAAGAAGTCTTCGAGCAGCACCGCCCAATCGTCGCCGGCGATGAGCTGAACGTCGACGTCGAACTATCGTCGGTGCGACGGATCGGCGGCCGAGACCTGATCACCGTGACCAACACCTTCACCGATACTGCCGGAGAACGAGTGCACACCCTGCACACCACTGTCGTCGGCGTCACCGCCGAGGATGTCGATCCGGCGATCAAGACGGCCGCTCAGAACGCGATGATGCACGACGTCAACCTCGCCGAAATCGGCGACTCGGATGCTGACTACGAAAAGACTGTGCGCGCCGCAGGTGACGTTCGGATAGCCGAAGGCGGCACCACCCGCACGCCGGGGACGCCGTCCTTCGAAGACGTCCAGGTCGGCGACGAGCTCCCGGTGCGCCATGCACGGCTGTCGCGGGGCGACCTGGTGAACTATGCCGGGGTGGCCGGCGACGCCAACCCCATTCACTGGGCCGAGGACATCGCCAAACTGGCCGGGCTGCCCGATGTGATCGCCCACGGAATGCTGACGATGGGTTTGGGTGCCGGATTCGTCTCCGCATGGTCGGGCGACCCCGGTGCGGTTACCCGCTACGCGGTGCGGCTGTCCCAGCCCGCGATCGTATCGGCCACAGAGGGCGCCGACATGGAATTCAGCGGCCGGATCAAATCTCTGGACCCGGCAACCCGCACGGGTGTGTTGATCGTCGCCGCGAAGTCTGACGGCCGGAAGATCTTCGGCCTGGCGACGGCGAACGTCCGCTTCCGCTGACCAGGCGGCCGCTGGTGACGACGGGTTGAGAGAAGTAACCAGCTGGTGACGCCACCAGGCCGCCAGCGGAATTCTTAGAGTATGACCAAGCGCATCCTTGACGTCGTCACCAATGTCTCTCACTACGAGGATCCTTCCGAGCCGACCGGGCTGTGGCTCTCGGAGCTGACGCACGCGTATGACGTCTTCGCTGAAGCGGGTTACGAACAGACGATCGTCAGCCCGAAAGGGGGCCCATCACCGCTGGAGCCCCGTTCGCTGAAGTTTCCGAGCTACACCAAGAGCGCTAAGGCGTGGAAGGCCGACGAGGCGAAGATGGCCCTGCTGGCCAGCACCGCCTCACCCGATGAGATCGACTCGGCCGAGTTTGACGCGATTTACTTCACCGGCGGTCATGCGGTGATGTTCGACTTCCCAGATAGCGAAGGCAACGCATCACGCGCGAGATCTTCGATCGCGGTGGAATCGTGTCCTCGGTCTGCCACGGCTACTGCGGCCTGCTCAACACCAAGCTGTCGGACGGATCGCTGTTGGTCGACAGACGGAAGCTCACTGGGTTCGCCTGGTCCGAAGAGGTCCTGGCCCGGGTCAACAGGTTGGTGCCCTACAACGCCGAGGATGAAATAAAGAAGCGCGGCGCCCGGTACGAAAAGGGCCTGATTCCCTTTGCCCCGTTCGTCGTCGTGGACGGGCGGCTGGTAACGGGCCAGAATCCGGCGTCCGCCAAGGCGACAGCCAAGAAGGTCGTCTCTGTGCTAGAAGGCTGACCCGCCGGCACGGAGCCACCGCACCGACCCCGACGTAGGCGTCGCATCGTCGCTATCGCTAGCAGCCGACTATCAGTTCTCCACAAGGTCGGGGATAGGCTCTGCGCCCGTGAGCCAGTGCCGTCCGACCCGGCGCGCGGTCTCCCACTTCGGCACGCTCACCGCGTCGTCCTGACCGAGATCCTCGGGGGTCGGGCCGATGCGTTCGGCCAGGGCGGCCAACGCACCCACGTCGAAGTTGTACATCTCGGCTGCTGCCAGGCCCAGCATCTGCCGGGTCTCCTCGATGGGGACGTCCCAGAAGGAGCGCCGCAGCCATTCGCGGGTGTGCGGCCAGGTCCCCTCCGGATGGGGGAAGTCGTTGCCCCACAGCAGGTTTGATACGCCGATCTCGTAGCGCCGCGCCAGCTCCCGCCGCTCGGTGGTGGTAGCCCCGATAAAACAGTTCCGGTCGAAGTAGGCCGAGGGCGGCATCGTCAGATCGCCCTCCATCAAATGGCTCATCTTCTTGGCCGAGTGCTCCCGCAGATACCGCGTGTCCATCAGCCAGAGCAGGTCGTTGGCCCAGAACGCGCCGCACTCGGTGACTCCCCATCGCAGCCGGGGGAAACGCTCGAACACGCCCGACCACAACGCGAACCACAGGGGCCGGGCTCCCCACCAGCGCACCTCGGTTACATAGATGCCCAGGTGGCCTCCGTACTCCTCCTGCGGGGCGGGACCGGAGTGGGTGTGCACCGGCATCTGCAGGTCCTGGCAGGCGGCCCAGACCTTGTCGTAGCGACGGTCGTGGTAGGGCGCATAGCCGACCCAACGCGCGGGGATCAGGATCCCGCCCCGCAATCCGGACTCTGCGGCCCGAGTGATCTCGGCTACCGCCGCGTCGATGTCCGCCAGTATCGGCACAACCGCGACCCCGGCCCGCCGCTCGGGGCCGTGGCTGCACAGCTCGGCCAACCAGCGGTTGTGGGCCCGCGCCCCGGCCATGGCGCGACCGGGGTCGAGATCGCCTGACTGGCCCAGACCGGCCCCAAACGGCGCCCCGGCGACCCCGGTCACCGCGTCGGCGTCGGGAAAGATGACCTCGCCGACCACCCCGTCGCCGTCGAGCTCTTTGTCCCGCAGGGCTACATCCCATCCGCCGGCGATGCCCTCTCCATGCTCGGAGAACCACGCTTGCGCGAACTGTTCGTCGATGAACCCGCCGACCTGAGACGCGGCAGTCTTCTCCGCCAGGTACGCCTCGAAGTCCTCCCGATATTCGGGGTCGACGTACTCGCGGTACCGCTCGGTCGGAAGCTCGGCGTGGGTGTCTGCCGAGATGATCACGTACGGGTCCATGGTGAACCTTTCGCTACCAGGCACGGATGGGGTCGGGCTCGAAGACGGTGCTGCTCGCGTCGGCGGGCACGGCCGGCAGCG
>NZ_CAXUCH010000009.1:0-3066 GCF_964249325.1 uncultured Mycobacterium sp.
GCTCATCGGCGATCACGCAGGCCATCTCGCTGGACCACAACTTGGCCAGCGCCGCCTCGATCCGGATGTCGTTGCGGCCTTCGTCGGCCATCTGACCGGACAGGTCGAGCACGGCTTCGAGCGCGTAGCACGTTGCGGCGATGAACGAGATCTTGCTGGCGACCGCCGCATGCTTGCCGACCGGCTTGCCCCACTGCACCCGTTCGGCCGACCATTCCCGCGCGATTTTCAGCAACCACTTGACCGCTCCGGTCGCCGTCGCCGGGATGGACAACCGGCCGGCATTGAGCGTGGTCAGCGCAATCTTGAGACCGTCGCCTTCGCGGCCGATCAGGTTTTCCCGAGGAACGCGTACTTTGTGCAGCCTGGTCACACCGTTTTCGATGCCGCGCAAGCCCATGAACGTGTTGCGCCGCTCAACGGTGATGCCGGGCGCATCAGCCTCGACGACAAACGCACTGATGCCGCCTCGGTGTCCCTCGCTGCGGGGCACCCGTGCCATCACCACCAGCAGATCCGCGACCACACCGTTAGTGGTCCACAACTTCACGCCCTCGAGTTCGTAGGCCTGTCCGTCGTCGATCGGGGTTGCGGTCGATGCCAGCCGCGCCGGATCCGACCCGACATCCGGTTCGGTGAGCAGAAAGGCGGAAATCGCGCCAGCGGCACAGCGCGGCAAAAACTTGCGTTTCTGTTCCTCGGTCCCGGCAAGCTTGAGCGGTTCTGGTACCCCGATCGACTGATGCGCGGACAACAGCGCGCCCAGACTCGGATGGACAGTGGTCACCATCATTAATGCGCGGTTGTAGGCGACTTGCGACATGTTCAACCCGCCGTACTCCGACGGTATCTTCATGCCGAAACAACCCAGTTCGGCAAAGCCTTTCACATATTCGTCGGGAATCTGGGCGTCGCGTTCGATCACGCTGCCGTCAACGGTTTGGAGAAATTCGCGCAACCTCCGCAGAAATTCCTCGGTGCGAGCAGCCTCGTCGTCGGATGGCCGGGGAAAGGGGTGGATCAGCTCCAACGGGAAGCGGCCGAGAAACAGCTCTTTGGCGAAGGAAGGTTTGTCCCAACCGGTTTCACGCGATTCCTCGGCGACGGCTCTCGCCTGCTCCTCGGTGACCTGAGCTTGCTGTGTCATCGGAACACCCCCTTGCTTGTTACTCCAGAGTAGCTCGCAAGTTACTCCAGAGTAGCTCTCATCGGGGCCTCAATGGTCAAGCTCGGTGCAAAGAGCTAACTAGGCATCCAGCTCCCGCGCGACTGCCTTGACGACCTCGGAGACCCGCCTGGCCGTCTTGCGGTCTGGGTAGCGGCCCTTGCGCAGCTCGGGCTGGATAGCGCTTTCCAGCAAGGTGATCATGTCCTCGACCATGCCGTGCAGCTCATCCGGGCTGTGTTTGTGTTCGGCTGCCGTCTCCCGGCGCGCTCGAGTCAAGCTGGGCGGCGGGTCGATCAACTTGAGGCTCAACGCTTGGGGGCCGCGGCGACCAGTGGCCACCCCGAACTCGACGCGCTGTCCGGCCTTGAGCCCCTCGACACCTTCGGGCAATGCCGAGGATCGGACGTAGACGTCTTCGCCGTCCTCCTGCGACAAGAAGCCGAACCCTTTGGCGGCGTCATACCACTTCACCTTGCCAGTCGGCACTGGTCTCACCTGCTTGTCTGACGGTTCACACTACGATGGGCTACACAAGGAAGCGTCCCGCCTGTGCAGGACGCGATTAAACGCTGATCCTACTCGGATGCCGGCCCGACGAGCACCCCTCTTTCCTCGGTAGGCTGGCAATACCGCTGGAGGAGATATGCGCCTAATCCTGAACGTCATCTGGTTGATTTTCGGCGGCCTATGGCTGGCCATCGGCTACCTGTTGGCGGCGCTGGTCTGCTTCCTGCTCATCATCACGATCCCATTCGGTTTCGCGGCGCTGCGCATCGCGTCTTTCGCGTTATGGCCGTTCGGGCGCACCATCGTCGAGAAGCCGGGCGCTGGAACCGGCGCGTTGATCGGCAACGTCATCTGGGTCGTGCTTTTCGGTTTGTGGCTCGCGATCGGGCATCTGGTGAGCGCGGTGGCGATGGCCGCCACCATCATCGGAATTCCGTTGGCACTGGCCAATCTCAAACTGATTCCGGTGTCGCTGGTGCCGCTGGGCAAAGAGGTCGTTCCCGTCGGCTCGACGACCCAATCGGAGTGGGTGAGCACGTGACGGTGACCGCGCTGGGTGTGCCGACGCTACGGCGCCGGGCAGACAACCCTGTGCGCGGCGATGCGCCGGCTGGCGGCCCGCTGGTGGACAGCTACGGCCGCATCGCCACCGATCTGCGGGTGTCGCTGACCGACCGCTGCAATCTGCGCTGTACCTACTGCATGCCCGCCGAGGGCCTGGAGTGGCTGCCCAGCGAGCACCTGCTGCGCCCGGACGAGTTGGCCCGACTGCTGCGCATCGCGGTCACCCGACTCGGTATCACCAGCGTGCGCTTCACCGGCGGGGAGCCGTTGTTGGCCCGGCACCTCGAAGAGGTGGTGGCCGCCGCCGCCAGCCTGCGGCCCAGGCCCGAGATTGCGCTGACCACCAACGGTCTCGGATTAGACCGGCGGGCACCGGCGCTCGCCGCAGCGGGCTTGGACCGCGTCAACGTGTCGCTGGATACCGTCGACCGCGCCCACTTCGCCGCGATCGCCCGCCGCGACCGGCTGCCTGACGTGCTGGCCGGCCTGGCCGCCGCCAAGGACGCCGGGCTGGAGCCGATCAAAGTGAACGCCGTACTCGACCCGGTGACCGGCCGCGGGGACGTCGTAGACCTGTTGCGGTTCTGCCTCGAACACGACTATCAGTTGCGGGTTATCGAGCAGATGCCGCTGGATGCCGGCCACCAGTGGCGACGTGGTGCTGCGCTCACAGCCGACGACGTGCTGGCCGCGCTGCGGCCGCATTTCCGCCTTCTGCCCGACCCGGCGCCGCGCGGTTCGGCGCCGGCCGAGCTTTGGCTGGTCGAGGACGCTGACGGGCGCACCGGAAAGCTTGGCGTTATCGCGTCGGTGTCGCACGCGTTCTG
>NZ_CAXUCH010000009.1:3076-7744 GCF_964249325.1 uncultured Mycobacterium sp.
TCTGCTCGGCGTGTGACCGCACCCGGTTGACCGCGGACGGCCAGATCCGCAGTTGCCTGTTCGCCACCGAGGAGATCGACCTTCGGGCCCTGCTGCGTGTTGGCGCTGACGACGACGCGATCGAAGCGGCCTGGCGTGCCGCGATGTGGGGAAAGCCAGCCGGGCATGGCATCAACGACCCGCATTTCATCCAGCCCAAGCGACCGATGAGCGCGATCGGTGGCTGAACCGGTGGTCTACGACGAGCCCGGCGACGTCCGGGTTACCGTCCGCTACTTCGCGGCGGCGCGGGCGGCCGCTGGTGCCGAGTCGGAAACGGTTTGCGTGCGGCCGGGCATCACCGTGGCAGAGCTGGTCGACGGCTTAGCCGCCAGAAACTCGCGCCTGGCGAAGGTGCTGAGCCGGTGTTCTTACCTGTGCGACGGGATCGCCGTCCGAGACGTGCACACAGCCCTTCACTCCGGCGAGACGATCGACGTGCTGCCCCCTTTCGCGGGCGGCTAAACCTGTGATTTCACTCACATAACGATTGGGTCACGACGCGGATACGGACTGGTCTCGCGCCACGCGACCTGCGTTAACGATCCGCTTTCCTGGCGTTTTCCTGAACCGCCGCGAGCGAAACGCCGCTCAAACGAAAACATGACGGAACCGGCGTGACCCGATACCGTCTTCCGCGGGCTTGCCGAGGCACTACCGGGTGGCGGGCCCTCCCCGCCTATAGCGCCGAGCTCCATCCAGTAGGCGGGGACGTCGACAACACGATGGATGGAGGCGGGGGACCCACCGGTCCGCCCGGACCGATTGGAGCCGTTCGCGGTTCCTTGGGGTGAAGCCACGTCGTTTCCCCGCGGATGACGACGATGGCCGGGCAACCTCTCCAGCCCGAACCCGACAGCTGACCTCGTGGGCGCCTACAGGGAGGAATTACCGACGTATGAGCGGACGGCACCGTAAGCCCACGACATCGAATGTCAGCGTTGCCAAAATCGCCGTTACCGGAGCCGTCATTGGTGGCGGCAGCATGGCTTTAGCGGCCCATGCGTCCGCGGCGACCGACGGCGAATGGGATCGCGTCGCGCGTTGTGAATCCGGCGGCAACAGGTCGATCAACACCGGCAATGGCTACCAGGGTGGCCTGCAATTCACGCCAGGCACTTGGGCGGCTCACGGTGGCGGCCAGTACGCCCCGTCAGCGCACATGGCCACCCGGGAGCAGCAGATAGCCGTAGCCGAGCGGGTGCTGGCGACGCAGGGCCGCGGAGCCTGGCCGGTGTGTGGTGGGCCGTTGTCGAGCCCCACGCCGCGCACCGTCGTCACCAGCGCGCCGTTGAACCAGCCAGCCGACGACCCGGCTGTGACCGGCGAGCCCGCGGCCTTGGATGCTCCGGCGCCCGAAGCGGCGCCTCCGGCCGACCCCGCACCGCCCGATGCACCCGCTCCGCCGGTCGAGTTGGCCACCGACGACCACCCCGCTCCGGCGGCTGAGCCCGCCGCATTCGATGCCTCGGCACCGGTTGACGAACCCGCGGCGGTTGCCGAAGCGGCGCCGGTTTCCGAGCCGGCACCTCCCGTTGAGCCCGCCGCGGTCGACGCGCCGGCCGAGGAACCTGCTCCGCCGGTTGAGTCGGCCTCCGTCGAGGCGCCGGTCGAGGAGCCTGCTCCACCGGTCGAGCCTGTGAGGGAAGAGGCGCCAGCCGAGGAACCTGGCCCGCCTGTCGAGCCGGCCGCGGTCGACCAGGACGTGCCGGAGGTTCACCAGGCTCAAGCGGTCTCCTACTGGGCCGCCCCTGCGCCGAGCGACCCCGCACCGGGGCTGCCGATTGATCCGGCCGCTGCCGGCTCGGCGGCGCACGACCTTCAGCTGCCACCGCAACTCGCTCCCATGCTCGACCCGGCGAATATGCCCAACACGGGCGGGCTGCCGGCGACGGCGCCGCAGAACATGGATCCCGGCTTCCTGAAGGACCTGTGGCAAGCCATTCAGGCCCAGGGCGTCAACGGCAACGGCGCGCTAGCGGCGCTGGCCCAACAGCCCGCCGCCCAGTAACGCTCAGGCCGAACCCACCCATTCATCGGTGCCGTCGGCGAAGAACTGGTGCTTCCATACCGGTAACCGCGCCTTGACGGTGTCGACGAGGTGGCCGCAGGTCTCGAATGCTGCGCGGCGATGGTCGGCGGCGACCGCGGCGACCAAAGCCGCCTCACCGATCTGCAGTGCGCCGATCCGATGGCTGGCAGCGATCGCCCGCACCCCGCGTGACTGCTCGGCGATCTCGCTCAGTACGTCGGCCAACACCTGACTGGCCGACGGGTGCGCGGAGTACTCCAGCCGCACTACCTGGCGTCCGCCGTCGTGGTCGCGGATCATGCCGACAAAGCCGACCACCGCGCCCGCAGCCTGATGGCTCACCAATTCTTCGTGTTCGGCCAGCAGGATCGGCTCTTCGGTGAGCTCGGCGCGCAATACCAAGGTCATCAGCGCGAATGGTCTTTGCCGGCGAGTTGGTCCAGCGCGTGGTCGAGCACATCGGCGAGGACCCCGAGCCCGTCGCGCACCCCGCCGGGCGAGCCGGGAAGATTGACGATCAACGTCCGGCCGGCCACGCCGCATAGCCCCCGAGACAGCACCGACGTCGGCACCTTGGGCAGGCCCGAACGGCGGATCGCATCGGCCAGCCCGGGAACCTCGTAGTCGAGCACCGCCGCGGTCTGAGCCGGGGTGTCATCGCTCGGCGAGATACCGGTGCCGCCTGACGTGATGATCAGGTCGACACCCTCGGCGACGGCGTCGCGCAGCGCCTGACCCACCGGGTGGCCGTCGGCAACCACTTGCGGCTGTACAGTCGAAAAGCCATGCTCCCCAAGCCATTCGGCAATAATTGGCCCGCACCGATCGTCGTACACGCCGGCAGATGCGCGGGTGGAAGCGATAATGACTCGCGCGGATCGGTCGGCCATCACCGCACCCAGGTACCGCTGCGGCCGCCGTCTTTTCGAAGCACGCGGATGTCGTCGATACGGGCAGCCGGGTCCACCGCTTTGATCATGTCGTAGAGAGTCAGAGCAGCAACACTAACCGCGGTCAACGCCTCCATCTCGACCCCGGTGCGGTCGGTGCTGCGCACCGTCGCGGTGATCTCGATGTCCGACTCACCGACGGTGAAATCGACGTCGACACCGGTGAGCGCGAGCTGATGGCACAACGGAATCAGGTCGCTGGTGTGCTTGGCGGCCAGGATGCCCGCCACCCGGGCGGTGGCCAGCGCGTCGCCCTTCGGCAAGCCGCCGGAAGAGATCAAGGTCACCACGTCGGGTGAGGTGCGCAACGCGCCAGCGGCGACAGCGGTGCGCTTGGTCGCTCCCTTTTCGGTGACGTCGACCATGTGGGCTGCTCCCCGCTCGTCCAGGTGCGAAAGTCGGCCCCCGCCAGATGGTGCTGCCGTCACGTGGGTCTCCGACTATCGGTTGACGACCGTGACCGGGTGGACGTAGGGCAGATCGTCGGCAGGCAGCGGGAACACCACGTCGCCGTACGGTGACAACGCGCCCGTGCGGTCGGTCCGCAGTTCGCTGACCGCGTGGTCGTCGGGATTCGTCGTCGGCCAGCCATTATCGACATACCGACTCTTCTGCGCCTTGTTCTCAGCGGTGTCTGCCACGGGTCCATTCTGACAGGTCTCCTCGGCGCAAGGGCCGCCAGCCCACTACTGCTTTACGCTGGTCAGCAATGACCCGACACACCCCGGACGTCCCCCTGGGGTCCTGGCTGGCCGATCTGCCCGACGAGCGGATGATCCGTCTACTGGAGCTGCGGCCAGACCTCGCACAACCGCCACCCGGCAGCATCGCCGCGCTGGCCGCGCGGGCCCAGGCCCGTCAATCGATCAAGGCCGCCACCGACGGGCTCGACTTCCTGCGGCTGGCGCTGATCGACGCGCTGCTGGTCCTGCATGCCGACGCCGAGCCGGTGCCGGTCGCCAAGCTGCTCGCGCTGCTCGGCGAGCGTGCGCCCGAAGCCGACGTGGTGGCGGCGTTGGAGGACCTCAAAGAGCGTGCCTTGGTCTGGGGCGACACGGAAGTGCGGGTAGCCGCTGATGCCGGGAGCGGGCTGCCCTGGTTCCCCGGCCAAGTGACCCTGGAGGACGAAACCCGCACCGGCGAGCAGCTCACCGAACTCATCGACGGCCTCGACGACGCCGAGCTCATCGTGCTGGAGAAGCTGCTGGAAGGCTCCCCGATGGGTCGCACCCGCGACGCTGCGCCCGGCGCCCCTGCGGATCGTCCGGTGCCGCGGCTATTGGCCAAGGGACTGCTGCGGCGCATCGACGCCGAGACGGTGATCCTGCCGCGGCAGGTCGGGTACCTGTTGCGCGGCGAAGACCCGGGACCGACGCAATTGCGCGCGCCCGATCCCGTGGTCACCACCACCACCCAAGCCGACGTCGACGCCGCCGCGGCCGGAGCGGTCATGGACCTGCTGCGCGAGCTCGACGTGCTGCTCGAGACCTTGGCCGCCGCACCGGTTCCCGAACTGCGCAGCGGCGGCCTCGGGGTCCGCGAAGTCAAGCGGCTTGCAAAGGTGACCGGCATCGAAGACGCCCGGCTGGGCCTGATCCTGGAAGTGGCGGCGGCGGCCGGGCTGATCGCTAGTGGCATGCCCACTCC
>NZ_CAXUCH010000009.1:7754-17994 GCF_964249325.1 uncultured Mycobacterium sp.
CCTGCCGGAAGACGGTGAGGGGCCATATTGGGCACCGACGGTGGCCGCCGACCGGTTCGCCGAGGCGTCCACCGCTGAGCGCTGGCATCTGCTGGCCACCACCTGGCTGGAGCTGCCCACCCGTCCCGCGCTAATCGGAACCCGGGGTCCCGACGCGAAACCTTATGGCGCTCTGTCGGATTCGGTGTACTCGACTGCGGCTCCGCTGGACCGCCGGCTGCTGTTGGGCATGCTGGCCGAACTGCCGTCCGGCGCCGGGGTCGACGAGACCTCGGCCTCGACAGCCCTGGTGTGGCGGCGGCCCCGATGGGCCAAGCGGCTGCAACCCGGGCAGGTCGCAGACCTGATCGACGAAGCGCACTTCCTCGGCCTGGTGGGTCGCGGCGCGATCAGCACGCCGGGCCGCGCGCTGCTGGACCAAGAAGCCGACGACGACGCCGTCGTTGCGGCGATGACGCGGGCGCTGCCCGAGCCGATCGACCACTTTCTGGTGCAGGCGGACCTGACCGTGGTGGCGCCCGGCCCGCTGGAACGGCGTCTGGCCGAGGAATTGGGCACAGTGGCCACGGTCGAGTCCGCCGGCGCAGCGATGGTCTACCGGGTCAGCGAGCAGTCGATCCGGCATGCCCTGGATATTGGAAAGACCGCCGACTCGCTGCACGCGCTTTTCGCGAAGCACTCCAAAACACCTGTGCCGCAAGGACTTGACTACCTCATCGATGACGTCTCGCGTCGGCACGGGCAGCTTCGGGTCGGCATCGCGGCATCGTTTGTGCGCTGCGAGGATCCAGCGCTGCTGGCGCAAGTGGTGGCCACGCCCGGTGCCCAACAGCTGGAGCTGCGGGCGCTGGCGCCGACCGTAGCGGTGTCGCAGGCGCCGATATCCGACGTGCTCGCGGTGTTGCGCGGAGCGGGCTTCGCCCCGGCCGCTGAGGATTCCTCGGGCACCATCGTCGACATCCGCGCCCGCGGCGCCCGGGTGCCCACCCCTCAACACCGTCGCACACTGCGGCCGGTCCCTCGCCCAAGCCGCGAGACCGTGAGCGCCATTGTCTCGGTGCTGCGCAAAGTCGCCGCCGCACCCTTTGCCAATATCCGCGTCGATGCAATGACGGCGATGTCGCTGTTGCACGAGGCGGTGCGCGAGGGCACCACGGTGGTGATCGGCTACGTCGACGCCGCCGGCGTGGCCACCCAGCGGGTGGTGACGCCGATCAGCCTGCACGGCGGCCAGCTGGTGGCTTTCGATTCGGCGTCCGGACGGCTGCGCGATTTCGCCGTGCATCGCATCACGTCGGTGGTGCGCGACGGCGACGATGCACAGCGCAGCGCCGAGGAGCGGCGCTGACGTGTCAGCGGTGTCCGGATAATCGAGTTCATGACTGACGGGCCGTTGATCGTGCAGTCCGACAAGACGGTGCTGCTGGAGGTCGACCATGAGCTGGCGGGTGCCGCGCGGGCGGCGATCGCGCCGTTCGCCGAGCTGGAACGCGCCCCCGAGCACGTGCACACTTACCGCATCACTGCGCTGGCGCTGTGGAACGCCCGCGCCGCCGGCCACGACGCCGAGCAGGTCGTCGACGCGCTGGTCAGCTACTCCCGCTATGCGGTGCCCCAGCCGCTGCTGGTCGACATCGTCGACACCATGGCCCGTTACGGGCGGCTGCAGCTGGTCAAGCATCCCGCGCACGGCCTGACGCTGGTCAGCTTCGATCGCGCGGTGCTCGAGGAGGTGCTGCGCAACAAGAAGATCACCCCGATGCTGGGCGCCCGCATCGACGAGGACACCGTCGTCGTGCATCCCAGCGAGCGTGGCCGGGTCAAGCAGATGCTGCTCAAGATCGGTTGGCCTGCAGAGGATTTGGCTGGTTACGTCGACGGCGAGGCGCACCCGATCGGCCTGCGGCAAGACGGCTGGCACCTGCGTGACTACCAGCAGATGGCGGCGGAGTCGTTCTGGTCCGGAGGTTCCGGGGTGGTGGTGCTGCCCTGCGGGGCGGGCAAGACGCTGGTTGGCGCGGCGGCCATGGCCAAAGCCAGTACGACGACGCTGATCTTGGTCACCAACACTGTTGCCGCGCGGCAGTGGAAACGCGAGCTGGTTGCTCGCACCACGCTGACCGAGGACGAGATCGGCGAATACTCTGGCGAACGCAAAGAGATTCGGCCCGTTACCATCTCCACCTATCAGATGATCACCCGTCGCACCAAGAAGGGGGACTATCGCCACCTGGAGCTGTTCGACAGCCGCGACTGGGGATTGATCATCTACGACGAGGTGCACTTGCTGCCGGCCCCGGTGTTTCGGATGACTGCCGATCTGCAGTCGCGGCGCCGGTTGGGTTTGACCGCGACACTGATCCGCGAGGACGGCCGGGAAGGCGACGTGTTCTCGCTGATCGGGCCGAAGCGCTATGATGCGCCGTGGAAAGACATCGAAGCGCAGGGCTGGATTGCGCCGGCCGAGTGCGTCGAGGTGCGGGTGACGCTGACCGACAACGAGCGGATGCGCTACGCCACCGCCGAACCCGAGGAACGGTACCGGGTGTGCTCGACCGCGCACTCGAAAATCGCGGTAGTCAAGTCGATCCTGAGCCGCCACCCCGGCGAGCCCGCCTTGGTGATCGGCGCCTATCTCGACCAACTCGACGAACTGGGCACGCTGCTGGACGCGCCGGTGATCCAGGGGTCGACCAAGACGGCGGAGCGTGAAGCGTTGTTCGACGCGTTCCGTCGCGGCGAGGTGAACACCTTGGTGGTGTCCAAGGTGGCCAACTTTTCCATCGACCTGCCGGAAGCCTCTGTCGCTGTGCAGGTTTCGGGCACTTTTGGCTCACGGCAGGAGGAGGCGCAGCGGCTGGGCCGGTTGCTGCGGCCCAAAGCCGACGGCGGCGGGGCGGTGTTCTACTCGGTGGTGGCCCGCGACAGCCAGGACGCCGAATACGCCGCGCATCGCCAGCGGTTCCTGGCTGAACAAGGCTACGGCTACGTCATCCGCGACGCCGACGACCTGCTGGGCCCGGCCATATGACGGCGAGCGCTAGGTCGTCAGCACCGTCGCCGCGGCGGTGCCCGGTGCACCGTACACCTGCGCGAATCCGACCCGAGGTGTGCCGGAGACCTGACGGTCGCCCGCCTCCCCGCGAAGCTGACGCACCAACTCGTGGACTTGGCGCAGACCGGACGCACCGATTGGCTCGCCGTTGGCGATCAGCCCGCCGTCAGTGTTGACCGGCATCGGGCCGCTGATTTCGGTGGCGCCGTCGGCGAGCAACTTTTCCTGATCGCCGTCGGCGCAGAATCCGGCCTCGGCCATGTGGATCACCTCCGCGCGGGCGTGGGTGTCGGGCAGCTGGATCACGGCGACGTCTTCCGGGCCTACGCCGGCCGCCTCGAACGCGGCGCGCGACGCGTAGACGGTGGGCGACACGTCTTCTTCAAGAGGCGCAAAGGTGGCATGGACCTCGTATGCGCCGTAACGGCGGGTGCGGATCTCGGCCGCGCGCAGATACACCGGTTTCGAGGTGAAGCGGTGCGCGATGTCAGCGCGGCACATGATCACCGCCGCCGCTCCTTCATCAGGGGCGCAGAACATGTATTGCGTCAGAGGGTAATTCAGCACCGGCGAGCCCAAAATCTGCTCTTCGGTCAACGGCTTGCGGCGAAACGCGTTGGGGTTCAACGAGCCGTTGCGGAAATTCTTGGCGGCCACCTTGGCCAGAGTTTCCGGTGAGATGCCGTGCTCGTGGACGTAGCGGTTGGCTTTCATGCCGAAGAACTTGGTGGTGACGAACTGGCCGTTCTCCGCGTACCAGGCCGGAAGGGCCAGCTTGGCAGGGTCGTCCGTGAAGGCACCGCGAGGATGTTTGTCCATGCCGACGGCGATGCCGATGTCGTACTTGCCCAGCCGGATGGTGTCCGCACACAACTGGGTAGCGCTGGCGGCGGTAGCGCAGGCGTTGAACACGTCGGTGAACGGAATTCCGGTCAGCCCCACCAACCTGGTCACCGCGTCCGGGTTGGACACTTCATGGCTGCCGCCGACTCCGAACTGGATGTCCTTCCAGTCGAGGCTGGCGTCAGCCAGCGCGGCCTGGATCGCGTCGGCGCCCATCTCCATCGCGGACTTGCCCTCGAAGCGCCCGAACGGGTGTAGCCCCACACCGATAATCGCCACGTCGTTCATCTCGCCACTCCTTTTCGGGTCCTCGTGGGCCTAGACGGGCTGAAAAGCAAACGTCATGACCTCGTTGCCTTCGGCGTCGGTGGTCAGCGGCACCATGGTCAGCTCGACGTCCATGCCGAACCGCAGCTTGGCCGGATCGTTTTCAGTGAGCCGCCCCTCGACCCTGATCACGTCGCCAAGCTGAACCAGGCCGACCCCGAAAGGGGTGAAGGCGTCGCCGGTAGGACCGGCATAGGGAGGCCCCGGCGGAAACCCCTGGGTGGTCCAGGCCACCAGAGTGCCGCGACGCGGCAACAACAGCTCCGACATCTGCCCGCCGCTGCACCGTGGGCAACGCTGCTGCACTGGAAACGTGGTGGCACCGCAGTCCGCGCAGCGACTGCCGATCAGCTGTGGATTGTCATCCGGCCAGGTAGAGATATCCGGTGCCAACGCCTTCTGCATCGGGCGATCCTCCGAAGTCAGAGAAGAGAATAGTGCTCCGCACCCGACGGTACAACAGCATTCCACCAAACTGGAAATCCCATTCTCACCCCCACTCACCCGGGCTCCGCCATCGGGCAGCTGCACCGCTGCATCGTCACCGGGGCTAGCCGAGCGCGGGGATCACTTCCCGTTCGAACTGCTCGACACCAGACCTGTCATAGGCGGCGTCGGGGAAGTAGCAGATGACGTATTCGCAGCCCAGCCCCCGTAGGCGCTCGAGCCGCTCGACCACCTGCTCGGCCGTGCCGGTCGCCGACTCCGCCCCAGTGGTGCCGGTGATCATCGCATCCGCAGCTGACTCGGGTACGTAGCCGTCAATCCGGTCGCGGACGCGCTGCAGCCGGTCTTTGACCTCCGCCTCCGAGGCGCCAACCACCGCGTTGACGTTGACAGACCGCACAATGGCGTCGAAGTCGGTGCCCACCTCGCGGCAGTGCCCAGCCAGCACCTGCGACTTGCGTGCGAACGCTTCCGGCTCAGGGGTGAAGTTGGTGTACTGCGCGTACTTCGCCGCGATCCGCAATGTCACCTTCTCCCCACCGCCCGCGATCCATAACGGAATACCGTTGTCCTGCAACGGCTTGGGTGCAACGATCGCGCCGTCGGCCTGGTAGTGCTCGCCAGCGAAGCTGACTTTGCCGTCGCGCCAAGCGTCGCGCATGATCTGCACGCCCTCGTCGAGCCGCCCGAGCCTTACCTTTGCGGAGGGGAAGCCGTAACCGTAAGCGCGCCATTCGTGTTCGTACCAGCCGCCGCCGATACCCATCTGGATACGACCGCCGGAGATGATGTCGGCGGTGGCCGCCACCTTGGCCAGATAGACCGGGTTGCGGTAGCTCATCGCGGTACACATCTGGCCGAGCTTGATCCGCGATGTCGTTGCCGCATAGGCCGACATCAGCGACCACGCCTCGTGGGTGGCTTCGGCGGTCGGCATGGGCACAGTGTGAAAGTGGTCGTAGACCCACAGCGAGTCCCACGCGCTGTCGTCGGCGTAGGCGGCCAGCTCGCGCATCACCGACCAGTGCTTGGCGGGTTCGATACCCACCAGATCTAGTCGCCAGCCTTGCGGGATGAACAGTCCAAAGCGCATAGCTCGGGACTCTAGACGGCCTCACATACCCAAAGCAGCCAGCGCGCCGTCGACGACTGCGGTACGCAATTCTTCGTAGGGCGTGTCGGGGAACTGCAGACAGCAGTCCTGCAGGCCACCGAAAGCAATCACCGCGCGGGTGGCTTGCGTCAGTGTTGGGTTGGGTCCGAACACAAGCCGGCCGAGCCGTTCTCGCCATGCCAAGAGCTTGTCGATCAGCCCCAGCTCGGCCAGCGTCGTCAACTCCGTGACCACCAGCACGAGGTCGCCACGGTGCCGATAGTGATAGTCGAAGTAGCCCTCGAGCAGTTCTCGGACATCGGTGTCGCCATGGTTCTCGCGGGCCGCGATGAAGCGCTCGCCCTCTTCGATCAGCGGCTGCAGGATGCTGCGGACCAGCTCTTCTCGCGACGAGAAGTGGTAGTACAACGCGGGTTTGGTGATTCCCAGTCTTTCGGCGATGTCCTGCAGGCTGGTGCGCTGCACGCCGCGCTGTGAGAACAGCTCGCGGGCGACCTCTTGGATGCGCTCCCGGGTGTCGGAGCGGGGCCTGCTCACCCGGCCAGCTTATCTGACTTACCGATAGGTAAGCCCCGTGATACGCTTACCTATCGTTAAGTAAGGACAGGCACATGCGGGTTCTGATATCGGGCGCGAGCATCGCGGGACCGGTGCTGGCGTTCTGGCTCGATCGATATGGATTCGACGTGACAGTCGTCGAGCGTGCACCGACCTTGCGCAAGACTGGTGGCCACGCCGTCGACTTGTTCCGGCCGGCGATGGAGATCTCGGCGAAGATGGGTGTGCTGCCGCGCATCGAGGACCGCGCCACCGGGACCGAGCGACTGCGCATCTACCGCGACGGGGCGCGACGGCCGATCCTCGTCGACCTCACCAAGATCTACCGCGCCGCCTCCGACCGGCACGTCGAGATCATGCGCGACGACCTCGGCGAAATCTATTACGACGCCGCCGATGTCGAGTACCTCTTTGGCGACTCGATCACGGCGATTTCGCCCGATGGTGAGGTGACATTCGAGCGCGCGCGTGCCCGCAGGTTCGACGTCGTGGTCGGCGCCGACGGGCTACATTCCAACGTCCGCCGGTTGGTCTTCGGTGACGACGCCGGTCTCACCCGGTACCTCGGGGGCTATCTGGCGGTGGCGTCCGTACCGAAATCGCTGGCGCCCGATGGGGAAATGATCGGTCACGTCGAGGTCGGCCGCATGGCCGGAATCTACAGCGCGCATCACCTGGACGACGCGCGGGCGGTTTTCCTGTTCCACAGCCCTGAACTGCAATACCACCATCGAGATGCGCTGCGGCAAAAGGACTTATTGCGAAACGCATTCGCGGGAATGCATCCGCGGGTAGACGGTTGGCTCGCACACCTCGACACCACCCCGGCGTTCTACTTCGACTCCATCACCCAGTTGCAGCTGGACAGCTGGTCACGTGGGCGGGTGACTCTCGTCGGCGACGCGGGATACTGCCCGGGCCCGGCCGTGGGCGGCAGCACCAGCCTCGCGGTGGTCGGGGCCTATGTGCTGGCCGGGGAACTGGCCCGCGTGCGCGGCGATTACCAGGCAGCGTTCGCGGCCTACGAACAACAGATGCGCGAACCGGTGCGCCGCAGCCGCGCATTCGCGCGGGGTGCTGCCAAAACCGTCGTCCCCGCCTCCCGGGCCGCGCTCTGGGCGGTGACCCGGGGCGCCCAGCTGGTGTCGGCACTGCCGACACCGGTCAGCCGTGCGATCGCCAAGCTCAACACCAAAGGTGTGCGAATGCACGACTCGATCCCACTGCCCGACTACGGTGCCGGCGTTTGGCAACATTGACGCATGCAGCTTTCCGGCGTCGGAATTTGGAGTAGCCAACTGCGCTACGGCGACCCAGTCGAAGCGGCCGAGGCAGCAGCGGAATTGGAGGAGCTGGGCTTTACCGCGCTGTGGATTCCGGATGTGGGCGGGCCGGTGTTCGACGCCGTGGAGCGCCTGCTGGGCGCAACAAAACAGACCGTGATCGCGACGGGCATCTTGAACCTCTGGATGCACCAACCCACCGACGTCGCCGACTCCTACGCATCGCTGACGGCTGAGCATGGCGACCGTTTCCTGCTGGGTATCGGCGTCAGCCATGCGCCACTGATCGACTCCCGCGAGCCCGGGCGATACCGCAAACCGCTGGCGGCGACGGCGTCGTTCCTGGATGCGCTGGACGCCGCGCAACAGCCGGTACCCGTGGAGCGGCGCGTACTGGCGGCGCTCGGCCCAAAAATGCTGGCCTTGGCAGCGACTCGCGCCCGCGGCGCCCACCCCTACCTCGTCACCCCCGAGCACACCTCCACTGCGCGTTCGGTGTTGGGCGACGGCCCACTGCTGCTGCCGGAGCAGACGGTGATCTTGTCCGACAGCGCCGAGCAGGCCCGCAACATCGGAACCGATTGGCTCCGCGCCTATTTGGCGCTACCCAACTACGCCAACAATCTGCTTCGGAGCGGGTTCTCCGCCGACGATCTAGCGCAGGTGAGCGATCGACTCTTCGACGCGATCATCGCCTGGGGTGACGAGGAAGCCATCATGCGCAGGGTTGCCGAGCATCGAGCGGCCGGCGCCGACCATGTCTGTGTGCAAGTGTTGCTGGCTGACCAGACGGCGTTCCCGCGCGAGGAGTGGCGCCGAATCGCCGCGGCGTGCACTTCCTGACCGCCCGTGATGTCGTTGGCCACAGCGCTACTTTCCGATTGCCGTGGAGAGCTTCAATCAGCGCCCGCCACGTAATACCGTGAGGCAATGGCCTCTCGACACGCGTTGTTTCAGATCTTCTACACGCTGGGCTTTACCCCATGGGACGGCCATCCACAGTCGGCGACGCTGCGCGGACTGATCGAGGGAACCGACGCGCTGCCCCCGGGATCCGCGCTTGACGTCGGATGCGGCACCGGCGACGCGTCGATCTATCTGGCCCAGCACGGCTGGCAAGTCACCGGGGTTGACTTCACGCCGAAGGCAGTGGAGAAGGCCCGCGCGAAGGCCCGGGCCGCGAACCTGACGGTCAACTTCGTCCGCGCCGACGTTACGCATTTGAGCCAGGCCGGAATCGGTTCAGGGTTCGGGCTGATCGTGGACAACGGTTGCTTTCACGGCATGAGCGACGTCGATCGTGACCTTTACGTCCGCGAGATCACGGCAGCCGCCGCCCCGGGCGCACGGCTGTTCATGGTCGCTTTCAAACCCAGCGGCCGGTTGGGGCCGGCGGGAGTCGAGCAAGCGGAAATCGAGCGCCGTTTCACACCGACCTGGACCCTGCTGTCGGCGACCGATGAACCGCAGTGGACGAATGGCAACCGATTCGCCGCCCGGTTCCAGGCGCGCAGCTACGTGCTTCAGCGCCAAAACTAGCCCTGGCCAGCAGAGGCAAAGGCGCCCAAAACCACGCTGTTCCGGGAGCTTCCGCGTCTGCTCGCGCTAGGAGGTCAGCGAGTCAGGCGGCAAGAACCGGTCGCCGTACTTGGCGGCCAGCTCGCGCGCACGGGCAACGAAGCCCTCCTTGCCGCCGGGATAGCCGACGACGAACTGCGCGGTGCCACCGGTCCACGGCGGGAAACCGATACCCATGATCGATCCGATGTTGGCGTCCGCCGTGGACGTCAGCACACCCTCGTCGAGACACTTCTGGGTTTCCAGCGCCTCGGCGAACAGCATCCGGTCGATCATGTCCTGCAGCAGCGGCTTCGACGAACCCGACTTGAACGTCTCGCGCAGGCCCGGCCACAGGCCGACCCGCTTCCCGTCGACGTACTCATAGAAACCGGCGCCCTTCAGCTTGCCCGGCCGGCCCAGCTCGAGCATCTTGTTGACGACGGCCTCAGCCGGATGCGGCGTGTAGGTCTGCCCGGCGGCTTCGACGCCTTCGCGGGTGGCCTTGGCAATCTTGGCCATCAGCTCCATATTCAGCTCGTCAGAGAGCTGCAGCGGCGGCGCCGGGTAGCCGGCCTGGCCGCCCGCGTGCTCGATGCTGGCCGGCTCCACGCCTTCGCCGAGCATCGCGATCGCCTCGTTGATGAACGTTCCGATCACCCGGCTGGTGTAGAAGCCGCGGCTGTCGTTGACCACGATCGGGGTTTTCCCGATCTGCATCGCCAAATCCGCCGCCTTGGCCAGGGTGGCATCAGAGGTCTTGCGGCCCTTGATGATTTCGAGCAGCGGCATCTTGTCGACCGGCGAAAAGAAGTGGAGGCCGATGAAGTCCTCGGCCCGCGTGACCCCGCTGGCCAGCTCGGTGATCGGCAGGGTCGAGGTGTTGGAGCCCAGCACCGCGTCTCGCGCCACCACAGGCTCGATCTCGGCAAACACCTTGTGCTTCAACTCAACCGACTCGAACACCGCCTCGATGACCAGGTCGGCGCCGGCGGCGTCGTTCGCGTCGGCGGTGGGGTGAATGCGGCTCAGCAGCGCGTCGGAGCGCTCCTGGGT
>NZ_CAXUCH010000009.1:18004-38354 GCF_964249325.1 uncultured Mycobacterium sp.
CTCCTGGGTTGTCCGGCCCTTCGAAAGTGCCTTGGCTTCCAGCTTTTCCGAGTATTCCTTGCCCTTCTGCGCGGCTTCCAGGCTGACGTCCTTGAGGATCACCTCGATGCCGGCCTTGGCGCACACATAGGCGATCGCTGCGCCCATCATCCCGGCACCGAGCACCGCGACCTTCTTAAACGTCGTCTTCTCGTAGCCCTCGGGTCGCGAGCCGCCGGAGTTGATGTGCTGCAGGTCGAAGAAGAACGCCTGGATCATGTTCTTGGCGACTTGAGAAGTCACCAACGAAGCGAAATACCGGCTTTCGATGCGGGTGGCGGTATCGAAGTCGACCTGTGCGCCCTCCACCGCGGCGGCCAGGATGGCGCGTGGCGCGGGCATCGGCGCTCCCTTGAGCTGCTTGCGCAGGTTCGACGGGAACGACGGCAGGATCGCTGCCAGCGACGGTGACGACGGAGTGCCGCCGGGCATCTTGTAACCCTGCTTGTCCCATGGCTGCACATGCGCATCCGGGTTGGCCTTGAGCTCCTCTTTAATCCAGGCCTTCGCCCTCGGCACCAATTCCTCGACGGTCGGCAGCACCTCGTCGATCAACCCGATCTCCTTGGCCTTGGCCGGCTTGAACCGGGTGCCTTGCGCGAGGATGTTGACGAACGCGTTCTGGATGCCGAACATTCGCACCGTGCGGGTGACTCCCCCGCCACCGGGCAGCAGCCCCAATGTCGCTTCCGGCAGACCGATCTGGCTGCCCTTGACGTCGGCGGCGATGCGGTGATGACACGCCAGCGCGATCTCCAGGCCGCCGCCGAGTGCCGCTCCGTTGATTGCGGCGACGACGGGTTTGCCGAAAGTCTCCAGGGTGCGCAGATCCTTCTTGACCCTCTCCACGGTGTCGAAGAACTGCCCGGCGTCCTCGGGACGCGCCTTCACCATCGCGGTCAAATCCCCGCCGGCGAAGAAGGTCTTCTTGCCGCTGGTGATCGCCACCCCGGTGATCGAATCCTTCTCGGCGACAAGGCGTTCCACCGCCTTGCCCATCGACTCGATGTAGGCCTCATTCATCACGTTGGCCGACCCCGACGGGTCGTCCATGGTCAGCGTGACAATGCCGTCGGCATCCTTGTCCCACTGGATGGTGTTGTCCGTCATTGCTGTTCGAAACCCTCTCAGACTCGTTCAAGGATGGTGGCTACGCCCATGCCGCCGCCGATGCACAGCGTCACCAAAGCGCGCCGGGCGTTGCGGCGCTCCAGTTCGTCGACCATGGTGCCGAGGATCATCGCACCGGTGGCTCCCAGCGGGTGGCCCATCGCGATCGCGCCGCCGTTGACGTTGAGCTTCTCGTCCGGAATGTTCAGGTCCGGATCAGCCTTCGTGTCGTTGAGCCACGCGACAGGCACGGAAGCGAACGCCTCGTTCAGCTCGAACAGGTCGATGTCGTCGACGCTGAGCCCGGCCCGGTCGAGCACCTTGCGGGTGGCCGGGGTCGGGCCGGTCAGCATGATCGTCGGCTCGGCGCCGCTGGTGGCGGTGGCCACGATGCGCGCCCGTGGCGTCAGGCCCTGGGACTTGCCGGCAGATTCACTCCCCACCAGCACCAGCGCGGCGCCGTCGACGATGCCCGAGCTGTTGCCGCCGGTGTGGACGTGGTTGATCTTTTCCACCCAGTGGTACTTCTGCAGCGCCACGTCGTCGAAGCCGCCGAGTGCCGCCACCGTTTCGAAGGCGGGCTTGAGCTTGGCCAGGCCCTCCATCGTGGTGTCGGGCCGCATGTGCTCGTCGTGGTCGAGGATCAGCAGGCCGTTCTGGTCGCGGACCGGCACCGACTTGGTGAAGTAGCCGCCCGACCAGGCCGCCGCGGCGCGCTGCTGGCTACGCAGCGCATAGGCGTCGACGTCCTCGCGCGAGAAACCCTCGATGGTGGCGATCAGATCGGCGCCGATGCCCTGCGGCACGAAGCCCAGGTCGTAGTTGGTGGCCGGATCCAGCGCCCAGGCGCCGCCGTCAGAACCCATCGGCACCCGGCTCATCGACTCCACACCCCCGGCCAGCACCAGGTCGTCCCACCCGGAGCGCACCTTCTGCGCGGCAGTGTTCACCGCTTCCAGGCCAGAGGCACAGAACCGGTTGAGCTGCACCCCGCCAGTCGTGTCGGACAACCCGGCAGCCAGCACCGCCGTGCGGGCGATGTCGCCGCCCTGGTCGCCAACCGGCGACACCACGCCCAGGATGACGTCGCTGATCATCGTCTCGTCCAGGTCAGGGAAGCGGTTGCGCAGTTCGTGGATAAGGCCGACGACCAGATCGAGCGGCTTGACCTCGTGCAGCGATCCGTTCTTCTGCTTGCCGCGCGGCGTGCGGATGGCCTCGTAGATGAAGGCTTCTTCGGACATGGCTGATTCCTTTGGTTTCGGATAGTCCTGTGCCCGCCACCCTAACAGCAGGCCCGATCAACCTGTTGGTTGGGACAGCGGCGACCGTTTCTTGCCCAGCGTGACGCTGCGGTCACGTTCACGCTCGAGCGTGACTCCACCGTCACCCTGGGGAGCGCTCTACTCTCAAGACCCATGACGGTGTCGCGACTGCAGCCGTACGCGACCACGGTGTTCGCCGAAATGTCGGCGCTGGCCGCGCGCGTCGGCGCGGTCAACCTCGGTCAGGGCTTTCCCGACGAGGACGGCCCACCTGGGATGCTGAAGGCCGCCCAGGACGCGATCGCGCAGGGCGTCAACCAATACCCGCCAGGGATCGGGATCGCGGAGCTGCGGCAGGCCATCGCCGCGCAGCGCAACCGGCACTTTGGCGTCGAATACGACCCGGACACCGAGGTGCTGGTGACGGTCGGAGCGACCGAGGCCATCGCTGCGGCGGTACTGGGACTGGTGGAGCCCGGCGACGAAGCGATCCTGCTCCAGCCGTTCTACGACTCGTACTCGCCGGTGGTCGCGATGGCCGGAGCCCAACGGGTCGTCGTGCCGCTGGTATCCGATGGCCGCGGCTTCGCGCTCGACGCCGACGCGCTGCGGCGCGCAGTGACGCCGCGCACCAAAGCGTTGATCGTCAACTCGCCGCACAACCCGACCGGCATGGTGCTCACCGCAGACGAAGTAGCCGCCATCGCCGAAATCGCCAACGACGCAGACCTCTTGGTCATCTCTGACGAGGTCTACGAGCACCTGGTGTATGACGGCCGCCGTCATCTGCCGCCGGCCACCTACCCGGGCATGGCCGAGCGCACCATCACCATCTCCAGCGCCGCGAAGATGTTCAACTGCACCGGCTGGAAGATCGGATGGGCATGCGGCCCAGCACAACTCATCGCCGGAGTGCGGGCGGCCAAACAATACCTGAGCTACGTCGGCGGAGCCCCGTTCCAGCCGGCGGTGGCCCATGCGCTCAACAGCGAAGAGGCCTGGGTGGCTGGCCTGCGCAGCCGCTTGCAGGAACGGCGTGACCGGCTGGCCAACGCCCTGGCCGAGATCGGCTTCGAGGTCCACGACAGCTCGGGCACCTACTTTTTGTGCGCCGACCCCCGCCCGCTGGGCTACGACGACAGCACCGCGTTCTGCGCGGCACTACCCGTGAAGCTCGGCGTGGCCGCGATCCCGCTGTCGGCGTTCTGCGACCCCACCGCTGAACACGCGCGCGTCTGGAATCATCTGGTGCGGTTCACTTTTGCCAAGCGCGACGACACCCTCGACGAGGCCATCCGGCGGCTGACGGCGCTGCGCGACGGGCCGGCTATTGCGGCTGACGCGCGTCCTTGGTCTTCCCCATGACCCGCTCGCGCAGGCCCTCGGTCGCCGTGCCCAAAACGATGTTGCTGGCCCGCTTGACGATGAACTCCGGAATCGGCCCCGAAGGTTCGACGGTGATGTCGAAACGCACCCGCGTCTTGTCGATGCCCTCCCGTTTGAGGGTGTACTCGACGTGCTGGCCATGCTGCTGGAATGTCGCTTCGGCATCCCAGACCACCCAGTCGGGGCCCCAGTGATATTCCAGGATCTCGTTGTCGACCAGACCGAAAATCTTGATGGTGGCCTTCACGTGGTGGGGCCGGCCGTCGTCGTAGCGGTCGAGTACTTCAACCTGTTTGTGTACCGGTGACCACGACGTCAAAGTGTTGATATCGGCGAGCGCCTCCATGATCACGTCCGCCGGCGCGTCGATAACGATTTCTCGCGATGCTTGTACCGCCACCTCGCCACCTACTTCGACTGCTCGGCGCCGACACCACCCGTGACGCGCCTGCGCAGTCCCTCGGTCGCAGCTTGCAGGACGGTCTTTCGGGCTCGTTTGATCAGAAATTCCGGTATCGGCGCTGAGGGTTCGAGCGTGATGTCGAAGCGCACGCGGGTCTTCTGGTCGCCTTCGCGTTGCAGCGTGTACTCGACATGCTGGCCGTGCTGGTGAAGGGTCTTCTCGGCATCCCACACCACCCAATCTGAGCCCCAGTGGTATTCGAGCAGTTCTTGGTCGACGATGCCGATCACCTTGACGGTGACCTTGACGTGGTGCGGCCGACCGTCCGGATAGGTGTCGATGACTTCGGCTCGCTTGTGCACCGAGGACCACGACGGCACGGCATCGACGTCGGCGAGCGCCTCGATGATCGCTTCCGGCGGCGCGTCGATGACGATTTCTTTCGATGCTCGTACGGCCACTACCACCAAGCTAGCAACGCGCTCGGCCTTCGACGGCAAATCCGCGCTACCAGCCGATTTCGTCCAGCGGTGTGGTCGCGGCCGGCGGCGGTCCGACTGCCCCGGCCGGTGTGCGGGAAAACCGCGGCGCGGGCGCCGCCTGGTCGACGCCGTTGACGTTGATCACCGTGGCGCGTGCGGTCATTTGCGGGTGGGCGGCGGCTTCGGCCCACGTCAACACCGGTGTGACACAGGCGTCGCTGCCGCCGAATATCTCCGTCAACACGTAGCGGGTCTTGCTGGCCAAGCGTGAGGTGAAGACCTCGAGCATCCGTGCGTAGCCGCCGATGTCCAACTGGTTGGGCACCTCGTCGGCGCTTAGCCCCAGACCGCTGAGCAGCTCGGCGAAGAACTGCGGTTCGATAGCGCCGACGGCCATGTAGTTGCCGTCGGCGGTCTCATAGCAGCGGTAGAACGGAGCGCCGCCGTCGAGCAGGAAGGATTCGCGTTCGTCACGAAGGGCGCCGGTCGCCTTCATCGTCCACATCATCTGCGCCAGCATGCTGACGCCGTCCACCATCGCGGCGTCAATGACCTGCCCTGTGCCCGAACGCTCGCGTTCGTATAGCGCGGCGACGATGCCCAACAGCGCCAGCATCGAACCGGCGCCGAAGTCGGCGACCAGGTTCAGCGGCGGCAGCGGCGGCCGGTCGCGATAGCCGAGCGCCGACAGCACACCGGTGGCCGACAAATAGTTGATGTCGTGACCCGCGGTCGCGGCCAGCGGACCCTGCTGTCCCCACCCGGTGATGCGGGCGAAGATCAACCGCGGATTGACCGCCGCACACTCGTCGGGGCCGATGCCGAGCCGCTCGCACGTGCCGGGCCGAAAGCAGTCCAGCAACACGTCGGCCTTGGCGGCCAACCCCAGCAGCGCCCGCGGCTGCGTCTTGACATCCAGGTCGACGATGCGTTTGCCGCGGTGCAGCAAGTCGCGGTCCTCAGGCGGCATCGTGAGCCCGCCGGGGCGGCGCACCCGCACTACATCGGCGCCCAGATCGGCGAGCACCATTCCGGTATGCGGTCCCGGCCCGATGCCCCCGAGTTCAACGACCTTCACTCCCGCCAGCGGTCCCTGGCGGGTCAAGACCGACCCTTCTTGACGCTCAGCACCCGCTTGCGCAATCCCTCGGTCGAAGTGTCCATCACCCCTTTGATGGTTCGTTTGAGCAGGAACCCGGGCAGCGGCACCATCGGGTCGATCACGATCTCGAACTTCACCCGAGTCTTGTCGCCCTCCGGTGTCATGGTGTAGACGGCGTCCTGCGATCGCTGCTGACTGGCGCTGACCAGGGTCCAGCTCACGGTGTTGTCGCCCCAGGTGTAGGCCACCACCTGCTCGTCGGTGATGCCGGCCGCCTTGACTTTCATCCGCGCCACCTTCGGCCGCCCGTCATCTCCCCTCTCGACCACTTCAGAGCTCTGATGCGCCGACGACCACTCGGTCAGCGACTCCAGGTCGGCGATGACGTCGAGAATCTCCTCGGGACTTGCTTCGATGACGACTTCGCGAGTTTCCTTGATTGCCATGGCCCGCACCATAGCCAGCCGCGGCAGTCCCGGAGGTGGTTTTGGCCGAGGGTAGCGTCGTGGTCGTGAGTGGTCGCGAAGATTCCTCTTACACCGTCGGTGACTATCTGCTCGATCGACTCGCCGAACTCGGTGTCTCCGAGATCTTCGGTGTACCCGGCGACTACAACCTTGAATTTCTCGACCACATCATCGCTCATCCCGATGTTCGTTGGGTGGGCAACGCCAACGAGCTGAACGCCGGCTATGCCGCCGACGGTTACGGGCGACTTCGCGGAATGTCCGCTGTGGTCACCACATTCGGGGTTGGTGAGCTCTCGGCGGCCAACGCGATCGCCGGCAGCTACGCCGAGCACGTGCCTGTCGTGCACATCGTCGGCGGTCCGTCCAAAGACGCCCAAGGCACGCGTCGGGCGCTGCACCATTCGCTCGGCGACGGCGACTTCGAGCACTTCCTGCGGATCAGCCGCGAAATCACCTGTGCACAAACCGCGCTCATGCCGGCGACGGCCACCAGGGAAATCGATCGGGTGCTTTCCGAAGTGCGGGAACAAAAACAACCCGGGTACATCCTGATGGCCACCGACGTGGCGCGCTTTCCGGCCGAACCGCCGGCGGCCCCGCTGCCGCGCTATACCGGCGGCACCAGCCCCCGGGCGCTATCGCTCTTCATCGAAGCCGCAACCAAACTCATCGCCGACCACCAAGTCACCGTGCTGGCTGATTACCTCGTCCATCGCCTCGACGCAATCCCCCAACTCGAGGCGTTGTTGGGGGCCGATGTGGTGCCGCATGCGACCTTGATGTGGGGCAAAAGCCTGGTCGACGAAAGCGCACCGAACTTCCTGGGCATCTACGTCGGCTCGGCCAGCGCCGCACCGGTACGGCGCGCGATCGAGGAAGCACCAGTACTGGTGACGGCCGGCGTGGTGTTCACCGACATGGTCAGCAGCTTCTTCAGCCAGCGCATCGACCCGGCCCGCACCATCGACGTCGGAGTCGACCAGAGCACCGTGGCGGGCCAGGTGTTCGCCCCGCTGGAAATGGCTGCCGCGCTGGATGCGCTGGCCACGATTGTCGCTCGGCGTGGAATCACATCTGCGCCGGTCATGCGGGCATCGGAACCCGGCCCTGTGGAGAATCCGCCGCGAGAGCAACCGCTGAATCAGAAAACTGTGTGGGACAGGCTTTCTGCCGCGTTAACGCCGGGCAACGTGGTGCTCGCCGACCAGGGCACATCTTTTTACGGGATGGCATGCCACCGGCTTCCTCAGGGTGTGACGTTTATCGGCCAACCACTGTGGGGATCGATCGGCTACACCTTGCCCGCGGCGCTCGGGGCCGGCTTGGCCCATCGGGATCGCAGGACGGTGCTGCTGATCGGCGACGGCGCCGCACAGTTGACCGTCCAGGAGCTGGGCGTCTTCTCCCGTGAAGGCCTGACGCCGGTCATCGTCGTGGTCAACAACGACGGCTACACGGTCGAACGAGCAATACACGGAAAAACCGCGTGCTACAACGACATTGTGAAGTGGAACTGGACCGACGTGCCGCGCGCACTCGGGGTGACGAACCACCTCACGTTTCGGGCGCAGACCTACGGGGAGCTCGACGACGCGTTCACCGCCGCCGCCGAACATCAGGACCGGATGGTGTTCATCGAAGTCGTCGTGCCCCGCTTCGACGTCCCTGACCTGCTCGCCGAACTGGCCCAGCCCACCTCGCCGGACGGCAGTGCCCGCCGATGAGCCGGCGGCTATCGGTCTAAGCGCGCTTGGCGGTCGGTGCGCGAGGACGCGATGATCGCGCGGACGGTACGTCGACAGCGGCCACACTCCGCGCCGGCGCCACATGTCTCGGCGACTTCCTTTGTGGTCGATGCGCCTTTCGCGACGACGTCGGCCACCTTCTGGCTGGTGACACCATTGCAGAGCACACATACATCGGTTGATCCGATCAGTGCGTCTCGTCGATCCGCATCATGTGAAGGAATCGACCGATGAACATCGGCGGATAGGCGCCCCTTCCCGCACCATCCATCCACTCCGCCGCCGTGTCCGGATGGTCGATCCAGCGCCGCGCATTGGCGTCGTTGTCGATCTGCTGAAGGATCATCACCTCCCGCGGATCGTCGAACGCCCGGTAAATCCATGTCTTTTCGATGCCGGCAGCCTTGAACCTGTCCAGTGCGAGATGGACCTGCTCAACCAAGGTCGAGACATCTGCTACTGAAGTCATCGCGGCAAGAATCACGCGCGGGGGCTCAGCCGGCGACGGCTGGGTCAGTTCAATTCTTTCGACAGTCTCGCCGGCGAAGACCGCCGGAATGTCTTTGACCCCGACCGCGTCAAACCAGTCGAAGAACACCCGCGACCTCAGCAGGTCGACGATCGGCTCGCGGTTGCGAACCCCAATAGTCACCAAGACACGGCCGTATTCCACGGCCGACGCGTACACCACCACATGGCGCGCGCCGATTTCGGCGAGCGCCGACTTGCGGCGCTGAAGCAGCGGCCACACCCGCGTCGGATCGGGGACGCGGTAGTCTGACGCGATCACCATTGACTGCAGGTCGACAGAGTTCATCGTAGTTGGTCCTTCATCACCTTCCTGGCAGCGTTCAGCGGCAGTTCGTCGACAAATTCGACGTATCGCGGAACCTTGAATCCCGCCATCCGTTGTCTGCACCAGGTGATCAAATCTTCTTGTGAAACGCCAGCTTTCAGCACCACGAAAGCCTTGCCGACCTCGCCGAGCCGCTCGTCGGCAACGCCGATCACCGCCGCTTGCGCCACTGCGGGATGCTCAAGCAAGAAGCCCTCGATCTCCGCCGGGTAGGCGTTGAACCCGCCCACAATGAACATGTCCTTCTTGCGTCCGTCGATCCGGAGCCGACCTGCCGAATCCAGGCTACCCAGATCGCCAGTGTGCAGCCAGCCGTCGTTTGTCGATCGCCTCCGCGGTCGCCGCCGGGTCATCGAGGTAGCCCTGCATGACGTTGTATCCCCGGACAGGACCACACCGTCGCCGGCAATGCGCACCTCGATCCCATCGCAGGGTGTACCTGCAGTGGTCGCGATGTCCTCGAAGGAATCGCCCCGGCGCGAGGCGGTGACCGTTCCGGCTTCGGTCAATCCGTAGCCGGTCATGATCGACTCGAACGGCAGCTCACTGCGCATCCTGCGAACCAGTCACGGGGATATCCGCCGCTCCGGTCACCGCAGCCCGCAATGACGACAGATCGCTCTTGCCTTGCGCCGCCAGCAGCGAGTGATACAGCGTCGGGGGACCGGGCAGCATAGTAACGCGTTCGCGCTCAATCAATTCCAGGACCTGATTGATCTCAAAGACTGCCACGGGGATTATGGTGGCGCCCCGGATCAGCGATGCGACGCAGCCCGCTTTGTACCCGAACGTGTGAAAGAATGGGTTGATGATCAAATAGCGGTCGCCTTCGCGCGGGTCGGCCAGATCACACCAATCCGCATAATTTTGCAGTGTCTGTGCATGGTTCATCATGACGCCCTTGGGCCGTCCTGTGGTGCCGGAGGTGTATAGGACATCGGCGATGTCGTCGGCGCTGACCTTGCGTTCGAACGGCGAGCCGCTGGTGAGGAAGTCTGACTTCAGGTCGATCGCGGGCACACCGGCAGGAGCCGCGAAATCTTCGCCAAGGAAGCCCTTTTCGACAAGGACGACTTTGGCACTGCTGCGGCGGATGATGTCGGCGGCCTCAGCGGTCTTGAAGCGGGTATTGACGGGGACCAGCACACCGCCGGCGGTCAGCAGGCCGAAAGCGGCGATGATCCATTCCGCGCAGTTGGGCGCCCAGATTGCTACCCGGTCGCCCTTATCGATACCGATTGACGCGAACGCGCCTGCAGCGCAGCGGATCCGGTCGACGAACTGGGTGAAGCTGAGCCGCAGCGAACCGTCGACGATCGCTTCGGCGTCGCCGAAGCGGTCCGCCGCACTCAAAACCATCTCGGGGATGGTCGCCCAGTTCGAAATCGGCGCCGTCACACCGATACGAGACGAGAAAGGTTGCCGCCCATGATCTTCGCCTGGTCTTCCACGGGCAAGTGCTGCAGCGCATCGGCGAAGTGGCGAGGCTGGGCAAGACCTTCAGGATGCGGATAGTCGGAGCCGAACAGCACCCGGTCGACCCCGATCAAGTCGATCAGGTCGGTCACTCTATCCTCATAGAACGGGCTGACGTGGATGCGGTTCTTGATCTCCTCGACCGGGTTGCCCGGGAAGCTCTCCGGCGTCTTCTTGTACACGTCGGCCAGCTGGTCCAACAGCGGTGCCAACCACTTCGACCCGTTCTCGATCACCGCAACCTTCAACTGTGGGAACCGGAACAGTGCACCGTGAATCACCCAGGACGCCAACGCATCTTGCACCGGCCGCCACTCGGTGAGCATGGCGAACGCATTGGTCTGGAAGGGCAGCATCTCCTGGTCGGTGCCATCCCACTCAGCGGTGTATCGAGCATAACCGGAATCCGACGAATGCATGGCCACCAGCACGTCATGCTCGACGACGCGTTGCCAGAACGGGTCGAACTCCGGCAACGCGAACGACCGTGGACCGCGATATCCCGGCACCGGCGCGGGCCGCACCAGGATCGCCCGCGCGCCGCGCGCCACCACCCACTCCAGCTCCTCGATTGCCTTCTCGCGGATGGGCAGGCTCACCACCGGCACCGTGAAAATCCGGTTCTGGTAGTTGAAGCCCCACACCTCGTCGAGCCACTGGTTCAGCGCATGCACCACTACGCGACATCGCAGGCACCGAAAAGGCTTGCCGGACATCGGCTCTCTTCGCCGTCGGCAGCGGCTAAAGACACGTCGACTGCTGACCATCCGATCTCCCATGTCGGTCCGGCCGGCCCCAGACCGTCGCGTCGCAGCCGAAGTCCAGGGAACGGCATTGACAGTTACTCTCAAATAGCCATAGGCTCCTAGCTATAGAGTCGCTCGTCGTAGCGCGGGTCGAGTAGTACGACGCTCTACACACAATGGCAGCTTGTCTGCGCCCAAGGAAAGGCAAAGCGTGGAACCCGGAAACACCAAGACCTTCAAAGTCATTCAATGGGCGACCGGTGGTGTCGGCAAGGCGGCGATCGAGGCCGTGCTCAATCATCCTGGACTGGAACTGGCCGGCTCCTGGGTCCACAGCGGCGACAAGCACGGCCGCGACGTCGGTGAGATCCTGGGTCGCGAGCCATTGGGTGTCCAGGCCACCTCGGACAAGGATGAGGTCCTTGCGCTCGACGCGGACTGCGTGATGTACTCCCCGCTCATTCCCAACGACGACGAAGTGAAAGCCATTCTGCGGTCGGGCAAAAACGTTGTCACACCGGTCGGCTGGGTGTACCCGGACCGAACCGATCCGCGCGTGCAAGCCATCGAGCAGGCCTGCCTCGACGGTGGCGTGACGTTGCATGGCTCAGGTATTCATCCCGGCGGGATCACCGAGAAGTTCCCGCTGATGATTTCGGCGTTGTCCACGGCGATCACGCATGTGCGGGCCGAGGAGTTCTCCGACATCCGCACGTACAACGCGCCCGATGTGGTGCATCACATCATGGGCTTCGGAGCCACACCTGATGAGGCTGCTCGCAGCCCGATGGCCAGCTTGCTGGAGGGTGGCTTCAAATCCTCGGTGTGGATGGTGGCCGACTATCTGGGATTCCGCGACCCCACCTTTTCATCGACTCAGGAAGTCGCGGTCGCCACCGCCCCCATCGACGCGGGCTACCTCCAGATAGAACCCGGCACTGTGGCCGCGCGCCGCTTCCGCTGGCAGGCGCTGGTCGACGGCCAGCCGGTGATTGCCGCCGCGGTCAATTGGCTGATGGGTGAAGAACACCTGGAACCGAATTGGAGCTTCGGGGAACGTGGTGAGCGCTTCGAAATCCAGGTCACCGGCGACCCCGACGTCGAATTGATTGTCAAAGGCTTGCAACCGGAGTCGATCGCCGAGGGCCTGCGGCGAAACCCCGGCGTGGTCGCCACCGCCAATCACTGCGTGCACGCGATCCCGCATGTGTGCGCCGCCGGGCCGGGCATCAAGACGTATCTCGACCTGCCGATGATCGCCGGGCGGCCCGCGCCCAGACTCGCCGGGGCGGTGCGGTGATCCTCGACGATTTCCGGATCACCGATCAGGTCGCCATCGTCACCGGCGGCGGTGCCGGCATCGGTCGCGGCACCGCGGTTGCGCTGGCCGAGGCGGGAGCCAACGTGGTGGTGGCGGCCCGCACGAAATCCAATCTGCATGACACCGTGCGCCAAATCGAGCAGACGGGTCGCAACGGGCTGGCAGTGGTCACCGACGTGATGATCGAGGAGGACTTGACCAATCTGGTCGAGACAACCGTGGCGCAGTTCGGGCGCCTCGACATCCTGGTCAACAACGCCGGAGGCACCGCTCCCCGCCCGGCGATGGACACCTCGTCCGAATACTTCTCCACCGCACTGCACTTCAATGCCACTGCGCCGTTTGTGCTGTCGAGGACGGCCGCTCAGGCCATGGTCGACACCGGCGGGGCAGGGTCCATCGTCAACATTTCGTCGCGTTCCGGCGACATGGTGATGACCTCGATGGTCGCCTACGCGGCCGGCAAAGCCGCGCTGAACATGATGACCTTCAATCTCGCCGCCGAGTGGGCGCCGCGGGTGCGGGTCAACGCGATCGGTGTCGGCGGCGTCGCGACTCAAGCGATGGACTTCGTCATGGGCAACGACGCGCTGCGCACGCAGTTCGAGCAGAACACCCCGATGCGCCGCATCGGCACACCGCGCGACATCGCCGCGGCCGCGGTGTATCTGGCTTCGCCCGCGTCGTCGTGGGTCACCGGTGTATTCCTTCGCGTCGACGGCGGCACCACCGCACCGGCCTTCACGATCCCGGTGCCGCCGCTAGGGCAGCAAGCACGATGACCGACCACACTGCGGCGAAAAACCCGCCCGCCAAGCCCTCGTCGCTGCGAGACCGCCAGCGCGCACAGATCCGCGCCGACATCCGAATGGCGGCCTACCGACTGTTTGCCGCTCACGGTTTCGACAACGTCACCACCGAGCAAATCGCAGCCGCCGCAGGTATTTCGCCAAGCACCTTCTTTCGACACATCACCAGCAAAGAAGAACTGCTTTTGGACCAGGTACGGCGCGGTTGGGAGGCCATCGCGTCGCTGCTCGAGCAGCGTCCTAGCGAAGAGTCACCCGACGCGGCGCTGGCCCGCGCGATCGAAGCCCGCACCGGCGCTTTCCAAGACAGCGAGACCGAACAATGGCGCGCCGCCATTCTGGCCGCTCCCAGTCTGCTCGACAAGGTCACCATGGCTCCAGAGGACAAGAGCCGGCTGGTCAAACTCACCGCCGCCCGCATGCGCACCGACCCCGAGCATGACATCCGACCCGCCTTGCTAGTCCACTTGGCCTTCGCCGCAGCAGATTTCGCGTTCCAGCAATGGGTGCGTACGGCCACCGACGATCATCAGCCGCTTCAGGTTGTGGTGTCTGAGGCGTTACAGGCCGTCATGCATCCCCGCTGGCAACCGCGGCGCAACCGAACCGCCCGACCCAGAAAAGGCATGCGTCGCTAGCTGATTGGAGGAGCACATGGGGCAGTGGTCACGCGACGAAATCGAGCGCGCCTTCCACGACTACAGCCAGGCCGTCGTCGAGATAGGCCGCAGCGCGGACTGGTCCCGTTACGCAGACCTGTTCACAGACGACGCCGTCTACCTGGAGCATGTATACGGGGAAATGCATGGCAGAGAACGGATCCGCGAGTGGATCGCCTCGACGATGAGCGAGTTCCCCGGCTCGGAGATGCCGTTCTACCCAGCCGAGTGGTACACCATCGACGAAGATCGAGGCTGGGTCATCGGGAAAATCCTCAACCGCATGAAGGACCCCGGCGACGGCAGCATCCATCAGGCCCCGACCCTGACCGTGCTGCACTACGCCGGCAACGGGCTGTGGAGCTATGAAGAAGACGCCTACAACCCGCTCAATTTCCTGGCGATGGTCCACGAATACACCAAGCGTTGCCAGGCCCTGGGCACTATTTCCGAGGAAGCGCTCGCCTTCGCCAAAAACATGAACTGGCAACTGGACTGACGTGGCGAGCCGCAAGCGGGTTGTCGTCGCCGGGCTCGGCGACAGCGGTGTCCTGGCCGCGATCCGACTGGCTCGCCACGCCGACGTCGTCGGAATATCAGCCAAACCGGGCTTGGTCAGCGGCCAAGAGCTGGGCTGGCGGCTCAGCCGCCCCGATCAGTGGGCCCGGGTGAACTGGATCCCGTTCGACCGGTTCCGTGGCCTGGACCGGGTCCGGATCGTCCACGCCTCGCTGACTGGTATAGACGTAAAAACCCGAACGGTGTTCGCGCACAGTGCCGACGGCTCACTCCTCACCGTGGATTACGACGCCCTGGTGATCTCGACCGGTGTGACAAACGGGTTCTGGCGACAGCCCAGCCTGCAGGCAGCTTCCGAGGTCAATGCCGATCTGCGCATGATGCACGACCGCCTGGCCGCCGCCGAATCGGTCATCGTGATCGGCGGCGGTGCCGCGGCGGTGAACAGCGCCGCCCAACTCGCCACCACCTGGCCCGCCAAACGGGTCGACCTGTACTTCCCCGGTGAAGGCGGGCTCGTCCGCCATCACCCGCGGACCTGGGACCGCGCCGCCCGCCGCCTCGCCGACCTCGGGGTGCGGCTTCATCCGGGTCACCGGGCAGTGATAGCCGACGGCTTCGACTGCGATCGAATCACCAGCGAACCGGTGCGATGGAGTACTGGACAACCGCCGGCATCGGCCGACGCGGTGCTGTGGGCGGTCGGGCTGGTGCGGCCGAATACGGGCTGGTTGCCAGCAGAGCTGCTCGACGAGAACGGCTTTGTCCGCGTGACACCGGATCTGCGTGTTGCCGGGCATCGCGATCTGTTCGCAGTGGGAGACGTCGCGGCCACCGACCCGCTTCGCAGCTCGGCGCGAAACAGGGCCGACGCGTTGCTTGCACACAATGTGCGCGCCGCGTTCGCTGGGCGACCACTGCGCCGTTACCGGCCTCCCGGGCGGCGATGGGGCTCGGTGCTGGGTCCCCTGCCCGATGGACTTGAGGTCTACACCGCCCACGGAAGTGCTTTCCGCTTCCCCGCCTGGACATTCCACAAGGTGCTGCTGCCGCTGGTCGTGGGTTGGGGCTATTACCGCGGTGTCCGTCACAACGAACCGCTCACCCAGGGCGCTACCTCATCCGGAAGGACACGGGCACGATGACGCAGAAACCGATTCAGATTCTTGGTTTTTCGCATGTCTGCATCGCGGTGTCGGACATGGAGGCCTCCCTGCGGTTCTACCGCGACCTGCTGGGCCTCGAGGTGTTCTTCGATCTGCAGCTGGAGGGTCCGTCGATGGAAGCCGTCACGGGAGAAGTCGGGGCCCGCGGACGGATGATCGGCGGGATGCTCGGCGGCACGGTCGTGGAACTTCTCGAGTTCGCACACCGCGGTTTGGAACCACAGCAGCATGGCGCCAAGCTCGGCTATACGAACATCTCCTTGAGCGTCCGCGACGTCGATGCCACGCTAGCTGCAATCATCGCCGCTGGCATCCAGCCGGAACAGCAGCCGGTCGACATCGGCGGCGTGCGTATGTTCTTCGTACGGGACCCCGACGGCACCCCGATCGAGTTCGTGTCCTACCCGAATGGCGAACGAACGTCAGCGGAAATGTGGGGCTACGCAAAACAGTGACATTCCGACGTCCGCTGAATCAGCGCGCTGCTATGGCATCGCTCGGCTGTGGGTCGCCCTCCAACTGGTGCAGATAGCGCTCGACGAACGCCACAATCTCGGCATGCCCGAGCGACATGCCAAGCGCTTGCTCCATCACCAGCACCCGGGAAACGCTGGTGATCAGCACTGACCACACCAACGGCGGCACCTCGGCGGCATCCATGCCGTAACGCTCCAGAACACGAGATACCGCCTTGGTTTGCTCTTCGCGGAAGCGCTCTGCGTAGTAACCGATTTCGGCCTTGAGCGCCTTGCGGTGGTTGGCCAACGCGACGTACTCCATCGTCAGCGCAGTTGCCGCGGGATCGGTGCTGAACCGCCACAGCGCCCACAGGGGCTGCGTCGACTGCAGCGCTTGGACTTGCAGCCGAAGTCCGTCGTCGCCACGGCGGCGGAACGCGGCCAAGAACAACTCGTCCATCGTGCGGAAGTAGTAGTGGACAAGCTGCGGCTTGAGCGCCGCTTTTTGCGCGACTCGGCGAGAAGTAACTGCGGCATAACCTTCCTCGAGCATCAACTGCTCGGCGGCGTCAAGCAGCACGGAGCGGTTCTTGGCGTCCGGCGCCCCGATTCTCCGCGCCGATGTCATGGGTCGACTCCGTTCGCTCGTCGGACACGCCGATCGTAACGGCGCCCGACCGGGTGACCTTGACCATGACAATACCGCCATGCTAAGCAGGTGCTCAGCACCTTACCTACTCTGGCGTCGTTTTTTATCGCTGTCGATAAACCAACCGCAGTATCGGGAGGCAGACAGAGCATGACCACCTTCGAATCGGTCGATTTCTTCACCGACGCGTCTCTGGTCCCCGATCCGCACCCCTACTTCGACTATCTGCGCAGCATCAACCCCGTTCTGAAGCTGCCGTCGCAGAGGTTTATGTGTCGCGGAAGCACGGCTAAGCAACTGCCCTCACAGCACCTCACAGCGCGGGGATCACCGCTGAGGCCAGCAATTCAAGGGTCCGGTCGGACGCCCGATCATGGGTAAACAGCACCACTTGCTGAAAGCCGAGCTCTTGCAGTTCAGTTAGCCGCTCGACAATCGCCTGCGATGTGCCGATTAGACCGCCTTCACGTAGGCCGAATCCTGGTGCGCCGAAACGTTTTTCCGCGATCTGGCGGACACTGGCCAATGACTCCTCATCGGGGGCGAGCGCCATCACGGCCTCCACCGACAACACGATGGTGGCGGGATCGCGGCCGATGTCGTCGCAGATCGACCGCAGCACCGACAGTTTGTGCTCCAGCTGGCCGAGTGCGTAGGTAGGCACGTTCCACACGTCGGCGTAGCGCGCCACCAAGGGCAGGGTGTACTTCTCGCCTACTCCCCCCACGATTACCGGTGGACGCGGCTCCTGAACGGGTCCGGGCACGATCGGCATGTTGCGTACCGTGTAGTACGTGCCGGCGAAATCGATGGCACCGTTGGTGAATGCCTGGCTCAAGATCTCCAGCGTCTCGGCCAGGCGCTCGGAGCGTTCGGCGAAAGTATCCCAGGGCAGGCCCGTCCTTCTGTGCTCGTCTTCCATGGAGCCGCTGCCGATGCCGAGCTGTAATCGGCCAGCCGATATGTGGTCGAGCGTGGTGGCCATCTTGGCCAGCACCGCTGGATGGCGAAACTGGTTGCACAACACCAAATGTCCGATGCGGATGCGATCGGTACGGCTCAGTAGTGCGGCGGCTAGGGTCCAGGCTTCCAGCGAGGAGATCTCGGGCACTCCCGGTCCGTACAGGTGGTCGTAGAGCCACAGCGATCCGATACCGAGTTCCTCGCAGCGCAGAGCGCGATGCAGGACATCGTCATAGGAGAAGCCCATCTGGGGCACGTACACACCGATGTCCAAACCCGTCATCGCAGCTCCAATCGTCCGTGAGTGATGGTCTTTACACGTGCGCAGGCCGCTTCGAAAGCAATTGACTGTGCGTCGATGCCGTACGCATTCACGGTCAAGTCGGCGCCAAGAGGTGTCGGCGAAGCGAAACGCACTGCCGCCCGCCGAACCCGACCGGGATCATCGACCCCGACGAGACCGAGGACGCGGTGCGTGGATATCGCCATGGTGCACAGGCCATGCGCGAACAGGAAATCGTAGCCGCTCGCACGCGCCGCGTCGATATCGAAGTGGTGCGCCGACCAATCGGCGGACACCTCGGCGTACCGGTGCGCCACCTGCTCGTCAATGTGCTGAGTCGCCGAGCCGATCGGATCACGCCGAGCCGAATCGGGGAAGCGGTGATCGCGCGGCATCGATCCCACATCAGCCATCGACTGCAAGCCGAGCAGCAGGGTTGTCCACCATTGTTCGACCACCAGCTCGCCCTGAGCGTCGAACTGTTCGATGTGAAGCACCACCTGAGTACCTGCGCGGACCGTCCGAACCGCTGAAATCTGCGACCAAGTGTCCAGCGGCTCATCGGGAATCAGGGGACGATGCAGCACGATGTCATGCTCGCCGTGCAGACCGCCACGCGCCTGGCGCCATGCAGTTGCCGGCAGGTCCGCATTGGCTGCCTGCTGGGCGCCGAAAGCCAGGATGACCGGAAAAACGACGGGCACGGCTTTTCGGGCAAGTACCGCGGCGGTCGTGTCGCCGGTCGCTGCTGCATATGCCGCAATGCAATTCGGTTCCAGCCGCCCCGGAAAGGGCCCATGTCGTGAAACGGAACCTAGTTGGATCCGGCTCATCACGGGACGACCGGATCACCCTCGAGCTGGCGTAGGTAACGCTCAACCAGCGCGACAATCTCAGCGTGACCGGCCGAGATGCCAAGGGTCTCTTCCATGAACAGCACACCTTGCACACCGGTCAATAGGAACGCTACAGCCACGGGCGGCAGTTGCTGCGTGTCGACCCTATAGGCCTTGAGGACGTTGGCGAAAGTCGTTGTCTGTTCGTCCCGGAACCGCTCGGCATAGTAGGCGAGCTCCGCTCTCAGCTCAGCTCGGTGATTGGCCAATGCGAAGAGCTCCATGGTGAAACACTGAACGGCGGATTGTTGAACATCCGCCACAGCGCCCACAGTGGTTGCGGTGAGCTCAACGCCTTCGTGTTCGCCTTGAAGCCCTGCTCGGCGCGACGGCGAAATACCGCTAACAGCAGATCATCCATGCTGTGGAAGTAATAATGCACGAGCTGAGACCGCAGACCGGCCTGCTCGGCCACCCTGCGGCCGGTGACCGCCGCCCATCCCTCGTCGAGCATCAACTGCTCGGCCGCGTCCAGCAAGATCGTGCGGGTCTTTGCGTCCGAGGGTCCGATTCGGCGCGGTGATGCCATCGTGACGCGCAATCCTTCCCTACTGGGCGGTAATTGAACGACATCGTGGTGTCGGCCTTACCGAGTCTTGACCGCTCACACGCAGCATGTTAGGCATATGCTCAGCACTTTTAAGCGGGTGCTTAAATCCTACTTGGTGCCGGTATTCCAGCCGGCGGAGGTCGCAAATGTTCTCGATGCGTTTCGATATGCGCGCCTCTGCCATGGGCGCGCCGGCGACCGAGCTACACGCGACCGCGATCGACATGTGCGCGTGGGCCGAGACTCGCGGCTGCCTTAGCGCGGTGCTGTGCGAACACCACGGGTCCGACGACGGATACTTGCCGACGCCGCTGATCCTCGCCTCCGCGGTTGCAGCTAGGACCGAGCATCTGGCGATCACGTCGGTGGTGATTCTCCCGTTCTACGACCCGGTTCGGCTGGCCGAGGAAATGGCGGTGCTCGACATCATCAGCCGGGGCCGCGTCTCCTACATCCTTGGTTTGGGATACCGACGCGAAGAGTACGAGCACTTCGGCGTGGACATGCACGCGCGCGGACGCATCGCCGACGAGAAGTTGGACTTGCTTCGCCGGTTGGTTGCCGGTGAGGTGGTCGTCCACGATGGACGCCGCATCAAAGTGACACCAACGCCGTACACCGCTGATGGTCCGCTGATGATGTGGGGAGGCGGCAGTCTGGCCGCCGCCCGACGCGCCGGAAAGTACGGGCTGCCTTTCCTCGCTCAAGCCAATGTGCCCGGCTCACAAGAAGCATACGAAGCCGCCTGCCGAGCGCACGGTCACCAGCCCGGGATGACGTTGTTGCCCGACCGCGATACCCCCGCGGTGTGTTTTGTGGCCGACGATGTCGACCAAGCGTGGCACGAGCTTGGCCAGTTCTTGCTGCACGACGCGCGCACGTATGCCGACTGGAATCCGGGCAACGAGACATCCGCCGGAATCGCCGACGTACACACCGTTGAGGAGCTCCGCGCCAATTCCCGCTCGCACCGGATCTTCACTGTTGCCCAAGCGAT
>NZ_CAXUCH010000009.1:38364-44479 GCF_964249325.1 uncultured Mycobacterium sp.
CGATCACCCACCTGCGCGACGGCGGGATGCTCACTTTGGCGCCGCTATGCGGTGGGCTCCCACCCGATCTTGCATGGCCATATCTGGATCGCGTCGCCAATGCCGTGGTGCCGGCACTGGTCGAAACGTGCCGGATCAACCCAGCAGGCTCCCGCAGACAGAAGGGGTGCAGGCATGACAAGTGCCGAAACAACCGAAATTTACTACGACCCGTTCAATTTCGAGATCGATAACAACCCCTACCCGGTGTGGAAGCGGCTCCGTGACGAGGCACCGTTGTATTACAACGAGAAGTTCAACTTCTTCGCGCTGAGCCGCTATGCCGATGTGGCGCCTGCGCTCAATGACTGGGAGCGATTTCAGTCCGGTCGGGGAACGACTGCCGACCTGCTGCTCAGCGGGGCGGAGATTCCGCCAGGCATCATTCTGTGGGAGGATCCACCCGTACACGATCTTCACCGACGGCTGCTGTCAAGGGTCTTCACCCCCCGGCGCATGGAAGCCGTCGAAGGGTTGGCGCGCGAACATTGTGTCCGCGCGCTCGATTCCCCCGTGGGCTCAGGCCGGTTCGACTTCATAAAAGACCTCGGCGCGCAGATGCCGATGCGCGTGATCGGTTACCTGGTGGGCATTCCCGAGCAGGACCAGGAGATGATCCGCAAGCGTACCGACACCCTCCTGACTTTGAAGGAGGGCAAGCCGGCCTTCGACTCCAGCAGCTTCGAGCAGTCCTATACAATTTTCGCCGAGTACATCGATTGGCGCGCCGAGCACCCATCCGACGATCTGATGACCGAATTGCTCAACGCCGAAGTGGAAGAACCGGATGGCACGCGCCGACGGCTGACCCGCACCGAGGTGCTCACCTACACGAGCACCATTGCCGGGGCCGGAAATGAGACCACAACACGGCTGATCGGTTTCATCGGCCAACTGTTCTCCGATCATCCCGATCAGCGCCGTGAAATTGTGGCGGACCGCTCGCTGATTCCGCAGGCCATCGAGGAAGTCTTGCGATTCGAAGCGCCATCGCCTGTACAGGCTCGATACGTCACCCACGACGTCGAGTACTACGGACAAACCGTGCCCGCAGGCTCAATCATGTTGTTGCTGAACGGATCAGCTAACCGAGACGAGTGGCGTTTCGCCGACGCGGAGCGGTTCGACATCCATCACGCCGGCTCTCATCTGAGCTTCGGGCACGGGTTGCATTTCTGCCTCGGCTCGGCGCTGGCACGCATGGAAGCGCGCGTTGCGCTCGAGGAAGTGCTCAAGCGCTGGCCTGACTGGCAGGTGGACTATGACAACGCGGTCAGAGCCCACACTGCCAGCGTGCGTGGATGGGCGCGCTTACCGGTGCTCACCGGCTGACGAAGCCGGACGACAATGCCGGGTAAAACGATCGTTATCACGGGCGCCAGCGACGGCATCGGCGCCGCGGCGGCACGTCGCTTGCGTCACGCCGGTGAAAACGTTGTCGTGGTCGGCCGGTCCGAGACCAAGACCAAGGCGGTGGCAACCGAACTGGATGCCGACTGTTTCGTGACCGACTTCGCCGACCTAGCTCAAGTGCGAGCATTGGCGCAGAGCTTGCGGTCGCGCTATTCCCGCATCGACGTGCTGGCCAACAACGCCGGAGGCATGACAACCAAAATTCAACTGACAGACGACGGCTACGAAAAGACCTATCAGGTCAACTATTTGGCGCCATTCCTGCTGACCACGAAGCTGCTGGATCTGCTGGTCGATTCCCGCGCCTCGGTCATCAATACCTCCAGCGCGTCACAGAAGCTACTGGGCAAAGTCAGCATCGAAAATCTGGAGAACACCCGGGGCTACCGGCCCAGCAAGATCTACGCCCTGACCAAGCTGGCAATCATCTTGTTCACCAAAGAACTACACCGGCGATACCACGATGCCGGGCTATCCGCTGCGGCATTTCATCCCGGCTATGTCGACTCCAACTTCGGCCCAGCATCGGGCTCACGGCTGCTTGCCATCATGCGCAACACCCCGACACGGTGGTTCACAGCGACCGCCGCGCAGGGAGCCGACCAACTGGTCTGGCTGGCCTCAAGCACACCCGGGGTCGATTGGCTATCGGGCGAGTACTACTCCCGGCACAAGATCGCCAAACCGAACCGCGCAGCCAACAACTCGGCGCTCGCCCGCGAACTTTGGGAGCGCAGTCTGGCTGTCGTCGCCACCTAATCAAGACCTTCGTCCGCCGGCGCCGAGACGTGTGTGGTATCCGAGCGGCCGCGTAGGACGGTGGAACCCCGCGGTACCCAGTGCTCGCACTCGGTTGAGTCAGCGCGAGCGATGGCAGCATCTGAACACAGAATTCGCCTATCGGTATCTTTCGCGAGGTCGGCCAGTCGCGCAGCTTCGTTGACCGGGTCACCGATCACCGTGTATTCGTAGCGGTTCTCGGCGCCGATGTTGCCAGCAAAGACCGGCCCGGCCGAGACGCCGATGCCGAAGTCCACCAACGGTAATTCGCGCAGCCGTGTGCCCAGAGCCCGTGCTGTTGCGAGCGCTGCGGACGCTGCGTTAGTTAGCCGCAGAGGCGCACCGAACACTGCCAGCGCTGCGTCGCCTTCGAACTTGTTGATCGCGCCGTGCCTTTCATCCACCTCGGCCACCACGATCCGGAAGAAGTTGTTGAGCAGCTCGGCGACCTCTTCGGGTGGACGGCTCGCTGCTAACCGGGTCGAGCCGACCAGGTCGATAAAGAGAATCGCCGCTTCCGCGACATCTCCTGACAAGGCTCCGTCCTCTTCGAGCGCGCGACGGGCAACGTCCACGCCGACGTGCCGACCGAAAAGGTCACGCAGCCGGTCGCGTTCGGCCAGGCCGGTGACCATCCGATTGAATCCGCTTTGCAGACGTCCGAGCTCGGAGCGCTCGTAGACGTCGACGCACGTTCCGATTCGGCCATGTTCGACTTCGGCCATCGCGGCCACGACCTCGCGTACCGGATCCGAGATCGACTTGGCAACAAGGATGACCCCCCGCAGGCCCAGGAACACGGCGACAAGCGACAGCACCAATACCGGAATCTCGACCGACGCATTTTTGTGGATAATCCAACCAAGTGATCGCAAGAAGATCAGGGCCGCAATGGCCGCGCTGGGAAGCGCGCTGCTCAGCAGCCACATGCCAATCAGGCGCGCCAACACGCCCGGTGCACTCACGAAGCCCTCGGATCCGTCTGTGGCAGCAGCGATAATCGGACGCAGAGTACGCTGCGTGAGCAGAACGGCGGTGCCCGTCGCGGCGGACCAACCGAATAACACGGCTAAGCCGGTCGACACTGCAACCGTGAGCCCGCCGTTGAGGTCCAGCAGGATGAAGATCACCCCGCCCGCCGCCCATGTCGCCGCAAGGATCACCGATTGGTTGCGCATCAGCTTCATCGCCGTGCGACGTTGATTCGGATCGGGTTCGAACCCAGGGATAAACCAACGCAGTGACGGAGCGATCGTCAGGATTGCGCCTACCGCGACGGCGACGGTTCCCAGCACGACCAGCACGATGGCCGTGATCACGTTGTTCGCGCTCAAGTGAAGGTGTGCTTCGCCCGTACGACCGCTGAGCGCTACCGCGATGACGAGGATTTCGCTGGTGGCAACGAGATGAGCGAATACCAGCCCACCGGCGTATCGACTCGATACCCTGGCTGCGCTTCTTCGGTGCGCTGCTTTGCGCGCCACCGGATTACGTCGCTGTTCGGTGACCAGATCCCGAAATCGGTCCAGCATGCTCACGTGAAGAACTTAGCGGGCGTGGTCAATCGCTGTAGTGCGACCCGGCCCGGAAATGACGGCTAGAGGCCTCCGAGCGCACATCGAATATGACTAGCTGTGGCCGCTCGTCCTTTTCAGTCGCGGTCCTAGACCGGATTGAACGACGAAATGAGCCAGTTTCCATGAGCTTTCGTCAATGTGACCAGAACGCTGCTCGAGGTCAAACTCGGTTCTGGCCGATCCTTGCTTACCGTGCTTTGGTTGACGAACACCAGCACAACGGCAGAGTTCGGATGCAATTCTGAAACGGCGGCACGAACCACGACTGCGTTCGTCTTGACCGACTTCTGCTTGGCAGCCGGGGCCACGATCTGGTCGGTGAACTGGGTGTAGTACGACAAGAAGTCGCCAGTCAAATGCGATTTGGCCGAGGAAAAGTCACGGTCGAGACTGTCCGGTGAATACGACAGTACCGCCACAGTCCCGTCGCTGGCCGCGGTGATCGCGGACTTGGCGGCCGCAGCATCGGTGTCGCGATCCGGCAGATATTGGAAGTAGAGCAAACAGGCTGCCAAGGCTGCCGAACCTACCACCGAGACCCCCAGCAGCGCGGCAAGGACCTTATCGCGTGACAGTTGCTTCACGCGGCCGATCAAGCGCGCTCGCCGCCCAGGCTTTGCGTCTTCGGTCTCGACGTCTTCGGTCGCCTCGGCGCCCGCTGTCTCCTCGGCCACCGACGTGTCCTCTGTGGTCACGGCACAAACTCGACTTTCGACATCTTGAGCTGACCGCTGTCGCGGGTAAGCGTGACTATCAATCTGAAATTACGCGGATCCTGCTTGGCGCCCGCCGCATTGGTAACTTCAGAGGTGGATGCGACCAGCGCCACCGCCGAGTCGTCCGTCATGGAGTCCCGGTCGACTGCCACCGCCTGAACCGTGCCCCGCTCGACCACCTTCGACTGCTCTACCACCTTCGTGAAATCGCCTGCCATCTTCGCGAAGTCGTCTTTGAACGAGCCGGTGGAGTCATCGAGGATGCGCTGCACACCATCTTTGGCGTTGTTGAAGTCCAGCGATGTCAGCGTCACGACACCCTGCCGCGCCGCTGCAGCGAACTCTGCAGCAAGTTGGCGACGGTGCGACGCGTCGCGATGCTCCAGCACCATATAAACACTGCCCGCAGACGCGGCGAGAATAACGATGATGGCCAAAATTGCGGCAACGGTGGACAGTGGGGGACGACGCCGACGTCGATACCATGCCGCCTTGTCCGCGGCTACGTCTGAAGAAGACGGGATATCTGCGTCGGGTTCGACCACGGCATCGGCCGCACTCTCGTCAGTATCGACACTCGCAGGGCTGACATCCTCCGGCTCGCTCTTTTGCGCAGTGTCTCCCAGCTCGCTCTCGCGCGCAGCTTCTTCGCTTTCGCTCTCGACGCGTTCGGCTACTTGCGACTTGTCTTTTTCTGTGGCTTCGGCGAGTTCCGCCTGCCGGCGCAATTGAATGGCGCGAGCCCGGGCGCGGGCGGCTGCTGCGAGAGCTTCCGCCTCGGCGGCCTCTGCCTCAGCCTGCTCGGCCAGCGCTCGCATCTCGGCAGCTGTGCTCGGTGTTTTGTCCTGGCTCACCGGATTCGGTTTCTTCTCAGCAGCGTTTTCGCGGATGCCGGCGCTCAAAACTCACCAACCCAGAAGCCGGGCAGTTCTTGTGAACCATGACTTACCAAAAAGTAAACCGCTCGACCGCTTACCGATGACCGGGAAGGGCTATGCTGGCTAAGCCGGATTGGCTGCGCAGACTGCCACTGATCGCCTCGACGCCCAGTCAGCATGCGAACTCCTCACCGTTTGGCCGGTCTAGAAGAGCCACGTTATCATCTCGTGCCGCTACGAATAACGGAGTCGTTCGCGCAAGGACGTAGACATGGGGTCTGCGGACATACTCGTCTCATGCCTAATAGATTTTGCGAGACCTGTGCCCGTCGTCGGCGTCAAATTTGGGCAATGTGCCCGACGGCACGAAATCCTCTCTCGCCATCTACGAGAACATCTTCTCCCGTTGCGGTTCTACAGAGGCGACGCTCGAACTACTGTTTCCCTATGGCCCTGGACTATTTTGCCCGTCGCAAAGCGACTCCGCCGCCAAGGAACTTATGGATGGGGAGAATGGTCGCGGGTGCAGTCTTAACCTCGGGATTGATCGCATCCCTGATACCTGCTGGCGGCAAGGCATCGGCGTTTTGCGATGCGGCGGACTGTGTGCCGAACGTGACTCGTGACGTCGTCCCCGGCGCACCCTGCGAGCCTCACCACTTGTTGTTGACCGGCACTCAGGGTGAGCATGATGGCGGCGTTGATGGTGAGG
>NZ_CAXUCH010000010.1:0-15421 GCF_964249325.1 uncultured Mycobacterium sp.
GCTACCGGGTCGTCTATCGGGTCCAGTGCCGGCGCCACGAATTGGGCATCGAAACATGTTGTGGCGCAATCCAATCGACGGACTGTTGCTGGTCCGGCTTCGATGATCACGTGATCGCTCACGGCGGCGGGCTCCAGGAGACCTGCACCTGCTGTGCGCGGCCGCGCGTGACCAGGATGCCGCGCCCGGGGGGCAGCGGCGTCGGGCGGACAGACCCGATCAGTGGGCCTTCTTCCGGGTCGGCGCTCATCATCAAGCCCATGCAGCCCAGCTCGCGCAGCCCGGCCAGCAGCGGCTCGAACATGGCACGCGCCGCGCCCCCGCTGCGCCGCGCCACCAGCAGATGCAAGCCCAGATCTGCTGCGTACGGGAGATATTCGACGATTGCAGCCAGCGGGTTACCGGCAGCGTTGGCGACCAAGTCGTAGTCGTCGACGACCAGATATAGGTCAGGGCCTCGCCACCACGATCTGGTGCGTAACTGTTGTTGGGTGGCCTGCGGCGGAGGCATCCGGCGCTGCAGCACGGTCAGCAGTTCAGTGAGCAACCGTTCGAGTATCGGTGTCGAAACGGCGTAGCCGGCAAGGTGGTCGGACTCGACAACGCCGAGCAGGCTGCGCCGGAAATCCACGATGACAACTCGGGCCTGCCCAGTAGTTTTGGTCCGGGTGATCTCGCGGCATAGCGTGCGCAACGCTGCAGTCTTGCCGCACTGGTTGTCCCCGAGGATTAGCAGATGCTGATGCTGGTCCAAGTCGCATGGGCAAGCGCGCAATTCGCGTTCCTCCAAACCCAGCAAAATATGTGCACCGAGTTCGTCGCCTGCTCGCTGCAGTACGGCATGATGCTCGATACGGGCCGGCAAGAGCTGCACAGGAGCAGCAGCGGATTCGCCGTAGCGGCGCCGAAGCGTCTCCCCCAACTGCACCGTGGCCTCGGCCAGTCCCGCGCTCGACGTAACGCCGTCGAGCCGTGGCAGCGCGATCACCATGTGTAGCCCGTCCGGCGTCAGGCCGCGGCCCGGCCTGTCTTTGGGTACCCGTTGAGCCTGCTTGCGGTCCACCTCGGAATCCGCGGGATCACCTAGCCGCAACTCGATACGGGTGCCGAGCTGATCCTTCAGCCCAGGCCGGATATCGGCCCAACGCGATGCCGACATCACCACATGCACACCAAACGACAAGCCCTGAGCGGCAAGGGCGACGATCGATTCCTCCAGCGCGGGGAACTGCTGGCGCATGTTCGCCCATCCGTCGACAACCAGGAAGACATCACCAAACCGATCACGTGTCATCTGCCGGCTCCGCAGCTGCCGATACCTTGCCATCGATTCGATCCCCCGCTCGCGGAACAGGGCCTCGCGCCGTCGAATGAGCGACTCCAGTTCCGCCACAGTGCGCGTCACGAGATCGGGTTGGGCTCTGCTGGCCACCGACCCCACGTGGGGCACACACCGTGTGGACTCCAACGCCCCTCCGCCAAAGTCCAAGCAGTAGAACTGCACCCGCCCCGGATCGTGCGTCGCGGCCAGCGCCACGATCAGCGTGCGCAGCGTCGTCGACTTACCCGACTGAGGGGCGCCCACCACTGCGACGTTGCCTGCCGCCGCGGACAGGTCGACGGTCATCAGCGTGCGCTGCTGCTCGTAGGGCCGATCCACGACGCCGATCGGTACGGCCAAATCTGGCGATGCGGCTTGCCCGACGACAAGTCCAGCGTCGTGCAGCACACGGTCGAGTGCAGGCGCCGCCCCCAGCGGCGGCAGCCACACCTGTTGTGCGGCCGGGCCGCACCGGGCGAGCCCCTCCACCACCGCCTGAAGAACGGTACGCGGGGACATGTCATCAGCTCGGTCGATGCGCGTCGCGGTCACTGGCCCCGTCGGTGCAGCGGTGAACACACTGACAATGGGCATCCCCGCGTCGTCGCCGATTTCGTGGTGCTCGGTGCCCGGCGGACAGGGACCGGAAACAAAGGCCGTCTGGAACCGGATCGACTCGGCGCTTGCTGTTTGCAGGAAGCCGACGCCGGGGCTGTTGGGCAACTCGAAAGCATCGGGTTTTCCGAGAACTACCCGCGATTCGTTGGCCGACAGTGTTTTCAGGCATATCCGATACGACAGGTGAGATTCCAGTCCGCGCAGCCGACCCTCGTCGAGGCGCTGACTGGCCAGCAACAGATGCATCCCCAAAGACCGGCCCAGCCGGCCGATCGCTGCGAATGTTTCGGCGAAATCGGGGTGCTGCCGAAGCAACTCCGAATATTCGTCGACGATGATGAACAATGCGGGCAGCGCCGGCAACTGTGCGCCCGCACGTCGAGCGTGCTCATAGGCATCGGCGCTGACGAAGTTGCCCGCCCGCCTGAGTATCTGCTGGCGTCGGTTGATCTCGCCGGCCAGCGCGTCGCTCATCCGGGCAACCAGCGGCGCCTCGTCGGAGAGGTTGGTGATGACGGCGGCGACATGCGGAGCACGCTCCAGGCCGAGAAACGTTGCCCCACCTTTGAAATCGATTAGGACCAGGTTGAGCACCTCCGGCGAGTGGCGGGCCAACATGCCGAGCGCGACGGTGCGAAGCAGTTCCGACTTGCCCGAACCGGTAGCGCCGATACACAGGCCATGCGGGCCCATGCCATGTTCGGCGGCTTCCTTGATGTCGAGCTCCACCGGTGCGCCGTCGACCGTGGTTCCGATCGGAACACGAAGCCGGTCACAGTAATTCAACATGTGCCAGCGGTCCGGGGGGTCGAAGGCCAAGACGTCGCCGATGCCCAGCAGATGATGCCAGCACCTACCGCCCGCCCGCGCACTATCTCGATTGGATCGGTCGAGGCGGTATGCGGACAGCCGCTGGGCGCACACCAGCGCGTCGATGGCATCGAGTTGATCGGGCCAGGCCACCACGTCGTTCCGACCGGCCTCGCGCACCAGAACGTCCGTGGCGCTTACCCGCAGAATGACCTGCCCGGCATCCGCACCGCCTGCGCCGACCTTGAGCACCGTCAACCCTGCAGTTGCCGAGCAGCTGTCGATATCGCCGTCCACGACAGCCACAACCAGGGAGTGGCCGCGAAGGTCGCCAAGCGCGGCCTCGAGGTCGGCCAGGGTCCGATAACGCATTCGGGCGGTGCCAGCCTCGTCGCTGGTGCCCGGATGCTGGAAGTGCGGCAACCACTTGAGCCACTCCCAGTGGCGGTGATTGGTGTCGCTGATTGCGGCCGCGATCAACAGCTGTTCAGGGGTATGCAGCACGGCCAGTTGGCAGATCATCGCGCGCACCAGTGCACGTGCGCAGGCCGGGTCGCCGTCGATCGTCACACTTGGCGCTCCGCGCATCTCGATCGACACAGGCGCGGACTCGATCGTGGAATGCACCTCCAGGAAGCTGCGCAACGCACTCGCGGTGACCGGGTCCATTCGATCCGGCGGCCTGTCCGGCCCCACCAACCGGCTGGCCAGGGGCTGGAGTCCGGTGCCGATGCGCACTTGACCGAAGTCGGCGTCAGCGGGGCGGCGCTCCCACATCCGCGGCCCGCCGATCAGCGTCCACAGTGATTCGGGATCAGGATGGCACCAGACCAACGAGGAGTATTGCGCGGCAGCTGTTTTGGTCACCGCAGCGCGAAGAACAGACAAATAGCTCAGGTAGTCCGCACGGTCGCGGTCGAGCTCGGCGGTGCGCCGACCGTCACGTCCGGCCAGCGCCGTGACCACCACGGAGATCAGCATCATCGCCGGGAAGGCCAGAAACATCGGATTGCGGGTGACCGCCGAGCGTGAACCGAATGCTACGGCCATCATGCCGGCCGTAGCCACAGCCATCACGACGGGCAACAGGCGGATCAGCAGGCTGTTTCGCGCTGGCCCGGCTAGCGCGGGCGGCGGCGCAACCGCGATCTCTTTGGTGGTGAATGTCGGCGGCGGCTGCCGAGGCGCCAACTCGAAATCCGTGGTGCACGTGGTGTCGCAGTGGCTCATCGCCGACCTTCCCCCGCCGAATCGCAGCCACCGTATGCAGGTGCTCAGCCGCGGGCAAGTCAGCTGTGGATGAAGGAACGCAGCGGCTCGCCCGACGCACTACCGTCTCAGCTCGGCGCAAAGCGACAAGCAAAAGGGGTAGATGGTGCCGAACGCCAGCCTGTGCCGCGTTTCGGTGCACGCCGACGGCGTCCATGTCGACCTGGCTTTGCCAGCTGCAGTTGCCGTTGCGACGCTTATACCGTCGATCGTCGATATCCTCGCGACCGCAGGCGCTCCCCGCACCGACACGGATGCGGTCCGCTACCGGCTGTCCCGTATCGGCGGCCCCGCACTGACCGCGTCGAAAACCCTCGCGCAGCAGCATATTCGCGATGGCACGGTGCTTGTCCTGACGTCCTCGCCAACCGAGCTGCCGGCACCGCGGTTCGAAGATGCGGCAGAAGCGGTGTCAACCATCCTCGACGGGGTCGCTCGACCGTGGAGCTGGCAAGCGGCACGGCTCACCGCCGCGCTGGCCGCCGCCTGGCTGACCAGCGTGGGCGGCTTGGCGCTGATCCACACTTTCACCACCAACGATGTCCGGCACGGCGTCGGCGCAGCCGGCGTGGCTGGGATCGTCAGTTGCGCCGCTCTGCTCGCGGCGGCGATTGCCCACCGCGTGCATGGAGACCGCATGGCGGCGCTGACTCTGGGTCTGCTAGGGACCGGGTTCGCCGCATTCGCAGGACTGTTCGCGGTTCCTGGCGGCCCGGCAGCGCCGAACACGCTGCTCGGCGCGATGGCTGCGGCTGTGACGTCGGTGTTGGCGCTGCGCGTAACCGGATGCGGCGCCGTGACGTTCACCACCACCGCGTGCTGCGCGATCATCGCCGCCATCACTGCGCTGGTGGCTATTGTCACGGCTGCGCCACTGCACGCGGTCGCCTTGGCGCCTACCGTGGCATCGTTGGGGCTGCTCGAGTTCTCTGCGCGGCTGTCGGCAGTGTTGGCAGGGTTATCGCCCCGGCTGCCGACCGATAACGCCGCCCCGCCGCCGTCATCGAATCCAGAACAGCTCTCGGCCAAGGCAATCCGCGCCGACGAGTGGCTAACGACCCTGGTCGCCACATGGTCGGTCTCAGCGGCGACCGGCGCAGCGATCGAGGCCTACAGCACCGGCATTCCCCGCCTCGGCCGGATCGCGTTCGCCACCATCATCGCTGCGGTGCTGCTGTTACGCGCACGCGCGGAAGCCGGCCTGGTTAGGCGTTTAGTGCTCACCATGAGTGGAACTGGCGCACTTACTGCCAGTTTCGTGGCCGCGGTCGCTGGGCCACCGCAGGTGCCGTGGATCGTCGCCACCACAGCCACGCTCGCCTTCACCGCGCTGTGCCTGGGCTTCATCACGCCGGCGGTCAGGTTGTCGCCGGTGGCGCGGCGCGGCATCGATCTGCTGGAGTATCTCGCGTTAGCCGCGATCGTGCCGCTGGCGTGTTGGCTATGCGGGTTGTACGGGGCCGTTCGTGGCCTGAGCCTGCCATGACCGCACGCGGCGTACACATCGCGGTTTCCGTTGCGCTGATCGTCTTTTACCCGTGTGCCGCAGTGCCGGCTCATGCCGTATCGCCGCCAGCGATCGACCACAGTCGGTTACCGGAGCCGGCGCCGCCAGCGCCGCCGCAGCCGACGGTGCAGCGTGGGTTGTGCAGCGTGCCGTCAGCCGAGCCTGGCTTGGGCGGCCTGGACAAGTCCGGTCAGCTGGCGGGTCTTGACTTACCCCGTGTATGGGAGCTCACGCGTGGCTCCGGCCAGCGGGTGGCGATCATCGACACCGGGGTCTCGCCGCACCGGCGGTTGCCGAACGTGGTCGCCGGTGGTGACTACGTGTCAACCGGCGACGGCACCCAGGATTGCGACGGCCACGGCACCATCGTCGCCGGAATCATCGCAGCGCGACGGGATTCCAAGGCCGCGGACCATTTCAGTGGTGTCGCCCCGGAAGCCACCGTGATCAGCATCCGCCAGTCCAGCACTAAATTCGGAGCCGTCGCCAACGGATCCAACACAGGCGTCGGTGACGTGGAGACCATGGCCAAGGCCGTGCGGACGGCCGCGGATCTGGGTGCATCGGTGATCAACATTTCGGCGGTCGCTTGCATGCCTGCCGAATCCACCTTCGACGACCGGTCTCTCGGAGCCGCGCTGGCCTACGCGGTTGATGTCAAGAACGCCGTCGTGGTCGCCGCAGCCGGAAACACCGGCGGCGCGGGACGATGTCCGGCGCCGCCGCCGCAACCAACATGGGATACCGTGGCGGTCGCGGTCAGTCCGGCGTGGTACGACGATTATGTCCTCACGGTGGGTTCGGTGAACGCACAGGGCGCACCGTCGGCGTTCAGCATCTCCGGACCGTGGGTGGATGTGGCAGCCCCCGGTGAGGCTGTCACATCCCTTAGCCCCGTCGGTGACGGGATGGTGAATTCAGTTGTCGGGCCGGGCGGCCCGGCACCGCTATCCGGAACCAGTTACGCGGCACCCGTGGTCAGCGGGCTGGCAGCGTTGATCCGATCGCGCTTCCCGACGCTGACGGCACGGCAGGTGATGCAGCGCATCGAGGCCACCGCACATCGCCCGCCCGGCGGATGGGATCCCGTGGTCGGCAACGGGGTCGTCGATGCGTTGGCGGCGGTCAGCACCGACGCGCCACCGACCACCACCACCCGCCGGGCGCCGGCGAATCCCGTGGCGATTCAGGCGCCGGCCGTGCCGCCACGACCGAGCCGTACAGCCAGACACATCGCGTTCACCGGCGCGGCGATCTGCGTCGTAGTGCTTGCCGCGGCGGTGAGCACCGGAACCACTGCCACGCGGCTACGGCGGTTGCGAACCCCGCCCGCCGCGCGCGGGCACGACGACATCGCGTGCGACTGACGCGCTTTGCCTACTGAGTTCCGGCCCCTCGGGCAACGCGGCCAACACCGGCCACGGTGCCGCGACGGCCGCCGCAAGACCGAGAGCATGGGCCGCCTCGTCGTCATGCACGGCGAACCGCACCCCCGTGTCGGTGACCAAATAACGGGTGCCGGCCGGCGTCGTGTCACCGGAGAGACCGGTGGAACGCACATAGGCGCTGCGGCCCGGCGGAAGGTAGACCGCATCCACCGCCGGCCCTTCTCCGTCGGCCTGCGACAGCACCACCGGCGCCTGCCCGGTTGGCACGGGAAGTCCGTCCGTCAAGAAGAAAACGTCGACATGACCGGAGTCGGTCGGCGCCCACGCCAAGCACAGCGCCGCGTCCTGGGCACCGACGGGTACTGGCGTCCGGTCGGGAAACGTAGAGACCGGCAAGGCATTTACCACGGGGACAGCGCCGATCACGTCCGGCGCTACCGAAACAATGGTGCGCGCGCCTTGTGAGTCGTGCAGGCGCACCAACTCCGCAGCGAGGTGACCGATTCGCTGGACGCCGCCGGGCAAGACGACGTAGTACTCGTCGCTGTCGGCGCGGGTGACGCGGAGCACGCTGCCGACTGCAAACCCGGGAAGCGTTGCCGGTCCAGGGCCGCCGGGGTGCGGGATTCGCGGAGCAGAGATCGGCGGCACCTCCGGGACCGCGTTCAACAACGACCGCGAAACAATCCGCGGCACAACGCCTTCCAACCGCAATCCTCGCACAATCGCCGGGTCGGCCGTATCGACTACCGCGCGGCGTCCGTTGTAGAGCAGGTAGGTCGGCGTACGGGATTCGGGCGTAACCAGGATGGTCTGGTCAGCGGCCAGCCTGCGAGATTGCGGCCCGGCCGTGGAACCGACGACGACGGAGGTGGTCGGTGAGGTCTCGCCGCCGCTGTCGCATATCGCCCATTCTGATTCGCCGGCGCCCAGCGGCTCGCCGAGCAGCTGAGGAGCACCCGGGATGCCGAGCAGGGGACCACGCTTGGTGCGGCTCAGATCCGCCTCGCGCACCGGGCGCGGATCGATGTTCGACGCTGCGATCAGCTGCGCGGACACCAGGTTCAGCACCGGGTGCCAGGTGTCGCCCATTCGTACGTAGAGTGCCGCGGAGTGCTGACCCATGACGATCGGCGCACCTTCCAGCGCCGGCTGCGGCCGCATAAACGCCAGGACCGCGCACCCCGCGATGACGACGATCGCCAGCAGGCAGCCCAGCGCGAAAGAGGCCGTGTGGGCGCGCATCGGTTCGTCGACCGTATCGAGGTTTCGCCGCAGCAGCGCGCATTCAAGCCGGCGCAGCAGGAATCGATACCCGCTGACGTGCAGCCGCGTCGTCGGTTGCCATGCCATGTCGTCCCCCGCGCCGATTCGGCTTCACGATATGGGGAGGCCCGCGACGGCCGTCGCGTCTTTCCACAGCAGGGGCATTCAAGCGGCTCAACCAAGCCGCATTCCCGACTACCCGGTACCATCTTCCCGTGCACAACCACGACTTATGCGCTCCACAGAACCGTCGGCGGTCAGCCGCACGCTGGGCCGGGCTGGGCGCCGCGGCCGTGTTGGCCGCGGGCGTCATGCTGGGCGCATCGAGCGCCGTTTCAGCAACCCTTCCCACGGCATCCGCGGTTGATTGCCCCGATGTCGAAGTGATCTTCGCCCGCGGCACCGGCGAGCCGGCTGGCGTCGGACGCGTCGGCCAAGCCCTCGTCGACTCGCTGCGCCAGCAGACCGGACTGAACATCGACGCTTATGGCGTGAACTATCCGGCGGGCAAACTCCAACTGGGCGGCGGCGACGGCGCCAACGACACCATCAAGCGGGTCAAGGACGTGGTTCAAGCGTGCCCGAACAGCAAGATCGTGCTGGGTGGGTACTCGCAGGGTGCGTCGGTGATGGACATCGTGGCCGGGGTTCCCGTCGGTGGCGTCACCTGGGGTAGTTCGTTGCCCCCGCAATATGTCGACAACATCACGGCCCTCGCTACCTTCGGCAATATCGCCGACCGCTCAGGCACTACGGTTTCCAGTCAAAGTCAGCTGTTGGGGGCCAAAGCCATCGACCTGTGCAACCCCGGTGACCCGATCTGTCACGCCGGCCCGGGCAATGAGTGGAGCGACCACACCGACGGTTATGTGCCCACCTACACCACTCAGGCGGCGACATTCATCGCGGCCAAGCTTTTAACCGCCGGATCGGGCTCGCTTCCCTGGCCTAGCGTGACCCCGGGCCCCGGGTCACCGGTCGGCCCGGGATCGACCGCCGGTTCCGACATCGCATCACGAACCGTCGTTCGGTAACGCGCCGGTCGATGCGCCCGATAGATCGGGCATGAGTTTCAGCCGGGTCGCGGCGTTCTTCGGCCTGCTGATGGCGCCCGCACTGGCAGTTCCGCCGCTAGCGTCGAGTCCGGTCGCCGCGGCGTCGTGCCCGGATGTCGAGGTGGTATTCGCCCGAGGCACCGGCGAACCGCCCGGAGTCGGCAGTGTCGGCAACGCCTTCGTCAGTTCGTTGCGCTCGCAACTGCCGGCTAAATCCGTGGGGACGTACGGGGTCAGTTACCCGGCCAGTTACAACTTCCTTGCCGCGACAACCGGCGCCGACGACGCCAGTGGCCACCTCCAGGACATGGCCAACAAATGCCCGGATACCAAGCTGGTGCTCGGCGGCTATTCCCAGGGTGCCGCGGTCGTCGACATCGTCACCGCCGCGCCGGTGGGGGGCGTGGGCTTTACTCGGCCGTTGCCGCCCGACGTGGCTGATCATGTCGCAGCGGTCGCTGTCTTCGGCAATCCGTCGGATCATTTGGGCGGGGTGCTGACGAGCGTGAGTCCGCAATACACGGCCAAAACCATCGACCTGTGCACCGGCGGTGACCCGGTCTGCTCGAATGGCAACACGTGGAGCGCCCACACCGGCTACGTGCCCACGATGACCACTCAGGCGGCGCGTTTCGTCGCCGCCAGGGTTTAGTCGGCTGTCCGTGACCGCAGGTCACGGGTAATCAGAACGCGCGCCTCGAGCTGGTCTTCGGGCGGATAGTCCACTCCGACCAGCGTCAAACCACGGGCTGGCGCGGCCGAGAAGTCGCTCGACCGGCGCGTCGACGCCAGCAGCTGCCGGCACCAGTCAGCGGTACGCCGGTGCTCACCGACGGCCAGCAGCGCCCCGACCAGCGACCGCACCATCGACCAGCAGAACGCGTCAGCGCTGACCTGCGCGGTGATCACATAGCCGTCGCGGGACCAGTCCAGCCGCTGCAGGTCGCGGATGGTGGTGGCACCCTCACGCTGACGGCAGAACGCGGCGAAGTCGTGCAGCCCAAGCAGATCTCGCGACGCCGCGGTCATCGCCTCGACGTCCACCTCGCGCGGCCAGACAGTGACATAGCGCGCCTGCTGCGGCTCTGTCCCATAAGGGGCTGTCGTCAACCGGTAGATGTAGTGGCGGCGTAGCGCCGAAAAGCGGGCGTCGAAACCCTTTGGGGCTCGGTCGATTCGGCGGACCCGGACATCGACGGGCAGAAACCGGCCGAGACGCCGCACCAGCGGCAGGAATTCGGGTTCACCGCGGCGCGGTGCACGCGGGTACGCGTGGGGCAGCGCGTCGACGGGGACATCGACATGGGCCACCTGTCCGGTGGCGTGCACACCGGTGTCAGTGCGCCCAGCCGCACGCAACCGCACAGGCGTCCGGAACACCGTCGACAGCGCCTCGTCCAGCACACCGGCAACGGTGCGGTGACCGGCTTGAACCGCCCAACCGGCGAAATCCGTTCCGTCATAGGCGATGTCGAGCCGCAGACGAACGTGCCCGCCACCGTTGTCGATGGCGGGCACGTTCATCGCGTTCTCAGGACTCGTCTGAGTCTTCCGTCGGCTCGTCAGCTTTGGCCTCCTCGGTGTCGGCCTGTTCGGTGGCCTCGGCCTCGGCGGCCGGAGCCACTTCCGCGCTGTCGGCTTCAGCAGGCGCAGCGGCCTCTTGACCGACGACCGCGTCCGGCTCCACCGCAGCTTGTGGTGCCGCCGCGGCCGCCGCCGCGGACTCCGCCTGTTTGCCCTTGGCCTGCGCAGCCGCCACCCGCCGGGCCCGGTTGGCCTCCGCGGTCACCGTCTTCTCTTGCACCAGCTCGATCACCGCCATCGGGGCGTTGTCGCCCTTGCGCGGCTCGACCTTGATGATGCGGGTGTAGCCGCCGTTACGGTCGGCGAAGTGCGGCCCGATCTCGGCGAACAGGGTGTGCACCACATCCTTGTCGCGGATCTTCTTGAGCACCTCGCGCCGATTGTGCAGCGTGCCCTTCTTGGCGTGGGTGATCAGCTTCTCGGCGTACGGCCGCAACGCCCGCGCCTTGGGCTCGGTGGTCGTGATCCGGCCGTGCTCGAACAGCGCTGTGGCCAGGTTGGCCAGGATCGCCTTCTGGTGTGACGACGATCCGCCGAGATGACGGCCCTTGGTGGGCTTGGGCATTGCAGACGCTCCTGTCTTGACTCAGAACGTGTTAGAGCTGTTCGGTTTCGGCGTAGTCCTGATCGTCGTAGCCGCCGTCGTTGGACCACGTTCCGGTGGCCGCGTCGTAACCGGCGACCTCCGACGGGTCGAAGCTGGCCGGGCTGTCCTTGAGCGACAGACCTAACTGGTGCAGCTTGACTTTCACCTCGTCGATCGACTTCTGGCCGAAGTTGCGGATGTCGAGCAGATCGGACTCGGTGCGCGACACCAGCTCGCCGACGGTGTGCACGCCCTCGCGCTTCAGGCAGTTGTAAGAGCGCACGGTCAGGTCCAGGTCGTCGATCGGCAGCGCGAACGAGGCGATGTGGTCGGCCTCCGCCGGCGACGGCCCGATCTCGATGCCCTCGGCTTCGACGTTGAGTTCCCTTGCCAGCCCGAACAGTTCGACCAGCGTCTTTCCCGCCGAGGCGAGCGCATCGCGCGGAGTGATCGAGCTCTTCGTTTCGACGTCGAGGATCAGTTTGTCGAAGTCGGTGCGCTGCTCGACACGGGTGGCGTCCACCTTGTAGGTGACTTTGAGCACCGGCGAGTAGATGGAATCTACTGGGATGCGGCCGATTTCGGCACCCGACGCTTTGTTCTGCACGGCGGGCACGTAGCCGCGGCCGCGTTCGACGACCAGCTCGACTTCGAGCTTGCCCTTGTCGTTGAGCGTTGCGATGTGCATGTCGGGGTTGTGCACCGTGACACCGGCCGGCGGCACAATGTCACCGGCGGTGACCGCACCGGGACCCTGCTTGCGCAGATACATCGTCACCGGCTCGTCCTCCTCGGACGACACCACCAGACCCTTGAGGTTCAAGATGATGTCGGTGACATCTTCCTTGACGCCGGGCACGGTGGTGAACTCGTGCAGCACACCATCGATGCGGATGCTGGTGACCGCTGCGCCGGGAATCGACGACAGCAGCGTGCGCCGCAGCGAGTTACCAAGTGTGTAGCCGAATCCCGGCTCCAACGGCTCGATGACGAACTGCGAACGGTTGTCGGTGATGACCTCTTCGGACAGGGTTGGTCGCTGTGAGATCAGCATGGTGTTCTTCTATCTCCTTCTCGGCACCCGCTATTTGATGCCGTTAAGTCCGCACCGGCGGTGCGGAAGTATTACTTCGAGTAGTACTCGACGATGAGCTGCTCGCTAAGCGGGACGTCGATCTGCGCCCGCTCCGGCAGCTGGTGGATCAAGATCCGTTGACGCTCCCCGACCACCTGCAGCCAGCTTGGGATCGGCCGGTCCCCGGCGGTCTCGCGTGCGATCTGAAACGGCACGGTGTTCAGCGACTTTTCCCGCACGTCGATGATGTCGTACTGCGAGACCCGGTAGCTGGGGATGTTGACCTTGACGCCGTTGACCAGAAAGTGGCCGTGGCTGACCAGTTGGCGGGCGTGCCTACGGGTACGGGCCAACCCGGCGCGGTAGACCACATTGTCGAGCCGGCTTTCCAGGATCTGCAGCAGCTCCTCACCGGTCTTGCCGGGACGGCGCACCGCCTCTTCGTAATAGCGGCGGAACTGTTTTTCCATCACGCCGTAGGTGAAGCGGGCCTTCTGCTTTTCCTGCAGCTGCAGCAGGTATTCGCTCTCCTTGATCCGCGCGCGACCGTGCTGGCCGGGCGGATAAGGACGCTTCTCGAACGCCTGGCTGCCGCCGACGAGGTCGGTGCGCAACCGACGCGATTTCCGGGTAACGGGTCCGGTGTAACGAGCCATCGGTTCTTGTTCTCCTAGACGCGGCGCCGCTTGGGCGGACGGCAACCGTTGTGCGGCTGGGGAGTGACGTCGGCGATCGCGCCGACCTCCAGACCCGCGGCCTGTAGCGACCGGATCGCGGTCTCCCGGCCCGAGCCTGGACCTTTGACGAACACGTCGACCTTGCGCACGCCGTGCTCCTGGGCCTTGCGGGCCGCGTTTTCGGCAGCCAGCTGCGCGGCGAACGGTGTCGATTTACGCGACCCCTTGAACCCGACGTGGCCAGAGGACGCCCAAGCGATGACGTTGCCCTGCGGATCGGTGATCGTCACGATCGTGTTGTTGAACGTGCTTTTGATGTGGGCCGCCCCGTGCGGTACGTTCTTCTTTTCCCGCCGGCGGGTCTTTTGCCCCTTCTTGGGTCCAGCGGTGGTCTTCTTGGGTGGCATGGCTTACCTGGCCTTCTTCTTGCCGGCGATGGTGCGCTTGGGCCCCTTGCGGGTCCGCGCGTTGGTCTTTGTCCGCTGGCCGCGCACGGGCAGGCCACGACGGTGGCGCAAGCCCTGGTAGCAGCCGATCTCGATCTTGCGGCGAATGTCGGCCTGCACCTCGCGGCGCAGATCACCTTCCACCTTTAGGTTGCCTTCGATGTAGTCACGCAGCCTGGTGAGCTGGTCATCGGTGAGGTCCTTGGTGCGCAGGTCCCGGTCGATGCCGGTCGCGGTCAGGATCTCGTTGGAGCGGGTACGGCCGATGCCGTAGATGTAGGTCAGGGCGACCTCCATGCGCTTATCGCGCGGCAGGTCGACGCCGACGAGTCGGGCCATGTGCGGCATTCCTCTTTCTTTGCGGAGGTCTGGTCCCAGTCCGTCCCGCCTACTGGCGGGGCCCGGCCTCCGTCCGGGCGAGATGAGCGGCCCATCCGCTCACAGGTACTGGGAGGTCTGCATTCAGTTGTCTATGCCGTGTCTATGGCGCCCGGCCGGGCTCAGGCATATGGCGGCGACCCGCTGCGCCCGGCTACGCCGCGCTTGCGATCGCCGCTTAGCCCTGGCGCTGCTTGTGGCGAGGATCGGAGCAGATCACCATGACCCGCCCATGCCGACGGATCACCCTGCATTTGTCGCATATCGGCTTGACGCTCGGGTTCACCTTCACGGCTGTTTCGATCCTGTCCTGTCGTTTTCCGTCGTTGGCGTGGTGTTTCGGGCGCTCTAGTTACTTGTACCGGTACACGATGCGGCCCCGGGAGAGGTCGTAGGGGGAAAGCTCCACCACCACCCGGTCCTCGGGCAGAATGCGGATGTAGTGCTGCCGCATCTTGCCGCTGATGTGGGCGAGCACCTTGTGGCCGTTTTCCAGCTCAATGCGGAACATCGCATTGGGCAACGGCTCGACCACCCGGCCCTCGACCTCGATGGCACCGTCTTTCTTCGCCATAAGCTTCCGGCGATCCCTCCGTATGCTTGCTCGTGGTTGCGCTGTTTGGTGCGCCCGGTTCGGCGCAGCACTGGCACCGACTGCAAAACGTGAGCCGATAGCAGGAAATTCCGCGAATTCCCAGACTGGGCACAGCAAAGAGTCGGGGCGGACGCCGCACCGCTGTTCCACAATACTCGCTTGCCCGCGCTGGACCAAAACAACGCCGGCCCCTGACGCTGGCCTTTACCGCCTGCGACCAGGGCGGAATACCGCCCGTCTGCCGACAAGTTGGAGCAACCATGACCAATTCCGCTGCCAACAAACCCAACCTCGGGCGCTTCGGATCGTTCGGCCGCGGTGTCACACCGGAGCAAGCCATGGAAATCGAGTCACTCGGCTACGGGGCCGTGTGGGTCGGCGGCTCGCCGCCTGCCGAGCTGAAGTGGGTGGAGCCCATTCTCGAGCAGACGACGACGTTGCAGGTGGCCACCGGCATCGTGAACATTTGGACAGCGCCCGCCGAGGCCGTCGCCGAGTCGTTCCACCGCATCGACAACGCCTACCCTGGCCGCTTCCTGCTGGGCATCGGCGTCGGCCATCCCGAGGCACACACTGAATACCGCAAGCCCTACGACGCGCTGACGGAGTATTTGGACCGGCTCGACGAGCACGGCGTGCCGGCCAACCGCCGGGTGCTGGCGGCGCTGGGCCCGCGGGTGCTGAAGCTATCCGCGGAGCGCAGCGCGGGAGCACACCCCTACTTGACGACTCCCGAGCACACCGCACATGCGCGCGAGCTGATCGGCCCCTCGGCGTTCCTGGCGCCCGAGCACAAAGTGGTGCTGACCACCCCCGAAGGAAACGGAGCCGATCAGGCCCGAGAGG
>NZ_CAXUCH010000010.1:15431-43097 GCF_964249325.1 uncultured Mycobacterium sp.
GCTCTCGACATCTACTTCAACCTGGCCAATTACCGCAACAACTGGAAGCGGCTGGGCTTCGGCGACGAGGAGATCACCCGCCCGGGCAGTGATCGCCTGGTCGACGCCCTGGTCGCTTACGGCCCGGCCGACGCCATCGCCGCGCGGCTCAAGGAACACCTCGACGCCGGTGCCGACCATGTCGCCATCCAGGTCCTCACCCGGGGTGACAAGTTGGTTTCGGCGCTCGCCGAACTGGCCGGACCACTGGGGCTGACCGCAAAGGGCTGATCGCCTGGTTAGGGTTTGACCATGCGGTTGCTGGTCACCGGAGGCGCCGGTTTCATCGGCGCGAACTTCGTGCACAGCACGGTGCGCCACCGTCCGGAGGATGCGGTGACGGTTCTTGACGCGCTGACCTACGCGGGCAGCCGCGAGTCGCTGTCCCCCGTCGAAGGCGAGATCCGTTTAGTGCAGGGTGACATCACCGACGCCGAGTTGGTTTCTCGGCTGGTCGCCGAGTCCGACGCGGTCGTGCACTTCGCCGCCGAAACCCATGTCGACAACGCGCTGGCCGACCCGGAGCCGTTTTTGCGCACCAACGTCGTGGGAACGTTCATCATCCTGGAGGCGGTGCGGCGCCACGGCGTGCGGCTTCACCACGTCTCCACCGACGAGGTCTACGGCGATCTCGCGCTCGATGATTCGCGACGGTTCACCGAATCCACGCCGTACAACCCGTCGAGTCCGTACTCCGCGACCAAGGCTGCGGCGGACATGCTCGTGCGCGCCTGGGTGCGTTCGTATGGGGTCCAGGCGACGATCTCCAACTGTTCCAACAACTATGGGCCGTATCAGCACGTTGAGAAATTCATCCCCCGCCAGATCACCAATGTGCTCACCGGGCGCCGGCCCAAGCTGTACGGCAGCGGCGCCAATGTCCGCGACTGGATCCATGTCGACGACCACAACGACGCCGTCCGCCGAATTCTGCAACGGGGCCAGATCGGCCGCACGTATCTCATCGGCGCCGAGGGCGAGCGAGACAACTTGTCGGTGTTGCGAATGCTCTTGCAGATGATGGGTCGCGATCCCGACGACTTCGACCAGGTTGTCGACCGCGTGGGCCATGACCTACGGTATGCCATCGACCCATCGCCTCTCTACGACGAGTTATGTTGGGCGCCAAAGCATACGAACTTCGAGGAAGGCTTGCGTGCCACTATCGACTGGTACCGCGCGAACCAATCGTGGTGGGGTCCGCTCAAAGACGCCGTCGAGGCCCGATATGAAGAGCGCGGTCAATGAAGGTACGTGAACTTGACGTCCCCGGCGCTTGGGAAATCACCCCACAGTTGCATGGCGATTCGCGCGGCGTGTTCTTCGAGTGGCTCACCGATCATGAGTTCACTGCGTTCGCCGGTCACCGTCTTGACGTGCGGCAGGCCAATTGCTCGGTGTCGTCGGCCGGCGTGCTGCGAGGGCTGCATTTCGCCGAGGTACCGCCGAGCCAGGCGAAATACGTGACATGCCTGCACGGGTCGGTGTTCGACGTCGCCGTCGACATCCGTATCGGTTCTCCGAAGATAGGCCGCTGGGCCTCAGTGCTGCTCGACGACCGAGACCGCAGATCGGTGTACATATCCGAAGGCCTCGCTCACGGTTTCGTTGCGCTGCAGGACAACTCGACGGTCATGTATTTGTGCTCAGCGGAATACAATCCGCAGCGCGAGCACACGATCTGCGCCACCGATCCTGCGCTGGCGATCGAGTGGCCGATGCCCGACGTGGAGCTGGTGCTGTCGGATCGCGACGCCGCCGCGCCGTCGCTTGACGAAGTCGGCGCAGCTGGCCTATTGCCCACCTGGGAAGAGACCCAGGCGTATGTCGCTGGCTTGCGGGCCACTTAGAAGGGCGGCGGATCGTCCGGGTCACCGAATGGAGGCCGCGCGGGCCAGGCGGTCGCCGCGGTTTCGGTTGCGTTCGCGGTGATCCGTTCTGATCGTTGTTGGGCGCGGATGCGCCGTCTGGTGGGCATCATGGCTGTGCGTGCCTCGCAGCGGTTGTTGACGATGCCTCAGTCGGCTGTGTGGACGATCAGCACGTCGGTGTTGGCCCTGCGGCAGACGTTGGCCGGGACCGATCCCAGCAGCTGCCCGCCGGTGACGTTGAGTCCGACGTCGCCGACCACCAGGAGGTCCGCGTTGACCTCCTTGGCCAGCTTCACTAGTGCAGGCGCCGGCGCGCCGACAAGCGCCCGTTCTTCGATGTCCTGGGCGCCCGCGGTCTTCGCCCGGTTCCGCGCCTCCCGCAAGATCGCATAGATCGGGGCCGCCCCGTGCACCTTATAACCCCCCTCGCCTCCGAGGGTGTACTCGGCGCGGGGGTCAAACACACGATCCGGCCGGGCTGGTCTTGCCCAGCCTCCCTTGTCCGCATGAGGCAAATGCGCCATCGCGATGATCAACTTCGCATTATTCTCCGCGGCGACCACGGCTGCGTGGTCCACCGCACGCAGCGACGAGTCGGAGCCGTCAGTGCCGACCACCACGGTCTGATAGTCGCCCATTTCTCTCCCAGTGTAGAGCCCGACGGCGGCTCAAAAACCCCGCAGTTTCCCCTCCCAGACGAAGACGAATCGGACATAGGCGCCGCACAGTCGGGCCAGTGATGTTTCAGGGTTGAGCTGGTCGGTGGCCTGGGCCTCGCTTCGCGCCGCCGCACACACATTGATTCGGTTCGGGCGCTGCAACCTGCGGATCACGCGGCCGGCCGTGGCAGTCTGGCACGGTGACCGCTGTGGCGGACGAGTTCGAAGCTCAGCGGCCGCACCTCTTTGGGCTGGCATACCGCCTGCTGGGGTCGGCCGCCGAGGCCGAAGACACGGTACAAGACGCCTATCTTCGGCTACACGCCGCCGACCGGGCGGCGATCGAATCGCTGCGGGCATGGCTGACCAAAGTCGTCACGAATCTGTGCCACAACCGGCTGACGTCGGCTCGCGCCCGCCGGGAAACCTACGTGGGTCCGTGGCTGCCGGAACCCGTGATAACGGGCGACGGGACCCTCGGACCGCTGGAAACCGCTGAGCAGCGTGAGTCGGTGTCCGTCGCGCTGCTCACTTTGATGGAGCGGCTCAGCCCGGCTGAACGCGCCGCATTCGTGCTGCGGGAGGCATTCGGTTACAGCCACCACGACATCGCGGACATCCTGGCAACCTCCGACGCCAACGCGCGCCAGCTGCATCACCGGGCCCGCCAACGGCTCGATGAACCGGCGGCTCGGTTCCGGCCCGATCCCGCGAGCTGGCGTGACCTGGTCGAGCGGTTCCTGACCGCCAGCCGCAGCGGCGACGTGGCCGGGCTGGTCACGATGTTGACCGCCGACGTCACATCCACCGCCGACGGTGGCGGGCAGGTGGCCGCTGCCCGGCGACCGGTGCTGGGCCGCGACCGGGTGGAGCCGTATCTCGCGGGTGCGTTCAGCCGAACGGTGCCTACCGTGGACATGCAATTCGGCGTTGAGGTCAACGGTGAGCCGGCGGTGCTCGGGTTCATCGACGAGACGCTGGCCGGGGTGCTGTTTTTCCAGACTGATGGTGACCAGATCGCCGCGCTGCGGGTCGTCGCGAACCCGGACAAATTGCGGTTCGTCGCCAAGCAGCTGTCACATACCGCAGGGCTGCCCGGTCCATAAGGGTATGACGAACCGCGTACTTGTCGCCGGCGGCACCGGCACCTTGGGCCGGGTCGTGGTTGATCAGCTGCTCGCATCCGGGGCGGATGTGCGCATCCTCAGCCGAGGCCGGCGTCGTCACCGCCACAGCGACGTCGAGCATGTCCACGGTGATTTGCGTACCGGCGCCGGTCTCGATGCCGCCGTGTCTGACGCCGACACGATCGTGCAGTGCGCCGAACACGTAGATCACCTGGTCGCGGCGGCGAAACGGGCGGACTCCCCGCATTTGCTGTACACCTCGATCGTCGGCATCGACCGTGTCCCGTTCGGCTTCTACCGCCGAAAAGTGGCCGATGAACAGTTGATAGCGACATCCGGTCTGCCGTGGACCGTATTGCGGGCGACGCAGTTTCACGACTTGATCGCGGTACTGCTGCGCATGTTGGCCAAACCACCGGTTATGGCGCTGCCCGCCGGTTGGAGTTTCCAGCCAGTCGATGTCCGCGAGGTCGGCGAGCGCCTGGCCCAGCTCGCCCTCGGCGAACCCGTCGGCAGGGCACAGGATTTCGGCGGTCCGGAGGTCCGCACGGTAACCGATCTCGCGCGAAGCTATCTCGGGATGGTCGGCAAGCGGCGGCCCATCCTGCCGGTGCGACTGCCGGGTCGAGTCTTCCGCGCGTACCGCGCCGGCGGCCATCTCGCACCGGAACACGCCCACGGCAAGATCACTTTCGAGCAGTACCTGGCCGAACAGCTCGCCGCCGGAAACCTGCCCTACCACGACGCCATTCAGGACTACCTGCGTCGCCGTCCGCGGAAGGAGAGCTCGTGAATTCCACAGCCAAGCAACCGCTCACCAATCTGCCACTCCGGGCCGGTATGTGGGCGCTCACTTTCGTGGAGTTCGCGGTAGGCATCACCGCCACGCTGACACCGCGGGCCTTCGACGACCACGTTCCGTGGGTGACCTCACGCCGCCGTACGCCGAACATCTGATGCGCGACTACGGCGCAATGAATCTCGCGCCAGCGCTCGTGTTGCTGGTGGCCGCGATCACCATGGATCGGCTACTGGTTCGCACCGTGCTGGCGGCCTAATGTCGTGTTCGCGGTCCCGCACCTGCTATTTCACCCCACTCACCATCAGCACCACAGCACCGCTGCTGCGGTCGGCGAAACAATGGCGCTCGTCGTCGCCGTACTGCTTCCTCTGGCGCTGCTGACACTGACCGTTACTCGGCCCGCGCCTCCACCACGCTGAGCGGTGACGCAGTCTGCACCACCCGTGTCACGCGAAATCCCGCTTGGCTCATCAACTTCTGGTATTCCGCCGCTGTGCGTTCGCGTGAGCCGAGATTCAGCAGCATCTCCAGATCCGCCCATTTCCCGGGAAAGTCACGGTCGTGCTCGGGAATGACTAATTCGATCAGTAACACCGTGGTGCCGGGGCGGGCTACCGCGCGCACATTGCGCAGGATCTGCACCGCCTTGTGGTCAGGCCAGTCGTGGATGATGTTTTTGAGGATGTAGGCGTCACCGCCGTCGGGCACGCTGTCGAAAAACGATCCCTCTGCGATGGATACGCGGTCGGCGACACCGTGCTCGCGCAACATCTTCGGGGCGCTGGCGACCACCCGTGGCAGGTCGTAGAGGACGCCGCGTGAACTCGGCGCCGCCGCCAAGATGGCGGTCAACAGTTGGCCCTGTCCCCCGCCGACGTCGACGATCGTGCGGTGAGCGCTGAAGTCGTAGCCCGCGACCACTGCCCCGGTCGTCAGCTCCGAAATACTCGTCATCGTCTGGTTGAAGAGGTCGGCAAGCTCGGGCTGTTCGGCGAAATAGTCGAAACTGCCCTTACCGCGTAACGCCGGGACAACGCTGGTGCCGGTTCGGATCGCATCCTGCAGCAGGGTCCAGCGCTCGCGCTGCTCCCGCGACCCGTAGAACCGCGCCGCGCACGCCATCGACACCGGCGCATCCGAACGCAGCGTGTCGCCAAGCCGATTCAGCTCGTACCGACCGTCATCGCGATAACAGAAGACGCCCCGGCTGATCAACGCCCGCAGCAGCCGGTGCAGCGCGTCGGCGTCCGCGTCCACCTTCGCCGCCAGCTCGTCGATGCTCAGCGGCCCGCCGGCAAGGGCATCGGCGACACCGAGTTCGGCGGCCACGGTGATTGCCTGCGAGGTCCAGCTGGCAATGATCATCTCCATCATCGCCGCGTGCGCCGGTGTCAGCCGTTGATGAAGCCGGGACAGGTAGTGGCGAATCCGCTCCACGACGCGGGCCAGGATCGCGGGCGGCACCCGAGACTGGTTCATCACAGCCGTACAGCCGGGATAGGTGTCGCGGCCGCGAGGTCTCGGCTGACCTCAGCCGAAATTTGGCGATGACTTGTCCAGCGCAAAAACGTTGCTAGTGCCCAGGTGGTGAACCGGTCCGGAATGATCGCCGCCGGTTTCAGCACAGGCTCGGGGCGCGACACCTGCTGGGTGGTCAACCACGACACGGCCATGACCTTGTGTCGCCGGGCATTCTCATACCGACGCAGCGCCCCCGCGATGTCGTGCCGGGTATCCGCAAGCGCCTTGCATAGCACCATCGTGTCGAGCAGCGCCTGGTTGGTTCCCTGCGCAAGGGTCGGTGGCATCGTGTGTGCGGCGTCGCCGAGCAACGTAATCGCTCCCTGCCCCGCCCGCGGTATGGGATGCCGGAAATGCGGGAAGGGCGAACGCGCCAAATCCTCGTCGGTCAATGTGCTGAGTACGTGATCCACTGTTTCGGACCACCCGGCGAAGTGGGACCGGATCATCTCGATCGGCCTTCCCGGTCTGACGAAGTCCGGCGACCACGGCAGGTCGAACCACCACTGCACACTGAAACCTCCAGCCGGCCACAGGCCGAGGTTTCCGTGCCGGCCGATGATCATCAGGGCGTCGTGGTTGTCGGCGGCGTCCGGGAGGGTGGCCAGTCCCTGCCAGCTGCACCAGCCGGTCGGCTTCGCCGGTGGTGCGCCAACGAGCTTTCGCACCATCGAGTGCAGGCCGTCCGCGCCGACTAGCACATCGCCTTCGGCCGAGCTGCCGTCGGCGAACTCGATCCGTACTCCGCTAGCCGTGTTGACCACCTCGATCGCACGCGAGTTGCATCGGATGCGCTCGACCGGAAAGCCGTCCAGCAACCGCTCAAGCAAGACGCGACGTGGCACCATCCGAACCGGTTCGCCGAGTCGGTCCACGATCGCGGTCACGTCCACATTGGTGATCCGCCGCCCGGTGGGTGTCCGGACCCGTACGGTGGAGATCAGCTGACCGGCCCCGTCCATTTCGACATCGAGCTGCCGCAGAACTGTCGCGCCGTTGGACCAGATGGTGACCGCGCCGCCACCCGGAGTCACCTCGGGCCGCTGTTCGAACACGATGACGTCATGACCGTCGCGCAACAACCCGCGAGCAGCGGAGATGCCGCCCACACCTGCGCCGATGACGAGGACCCGAAGTGCGTGAGTCGACGGGGCATGCGGTATCGGCATCTCGACCTCCTGGTGCTTACACGCTGGAGGTCGACGAGAAGTTCACCGCCGCGCTACTAATCCTGTGTGGCGCGTCGGGCTCGCACTAGATACACCGCCGCCAACGCGACGGTCAGCAGTTCGGCCGCCGCGCTGATCGCCGCGTGCGGTGACGGCTCCCAACCGCGTTCGGAGAAGCCGAAGATCCCGATGGTGCGCGACAAGATGAACGCCACGAGAGCGCCGCCGGCCACGACGGCCGCCGCCCCGCGCAGCCATGCCGGGCCGCCCACCAGGATCAGCAGCGCCACTGCCAAAGAGACGCTGGCTTGGTTCAGGAACGCGGTGCCGATGGCGGGGATGTGGCGATAGCCATGGATGTAGAGCAACGCGTGGATGTAGCCGGATACGGCCAGTGACGTTGCGAGAGCACCCCGCATCGCGATGCCAGTCAAACTCATTGCAGCCGCCATTCTTTCAGCGCCAGAGCGGGCTCTCCCGTGGTGTAGCTGACCTCGCGGATGCCTAATGCGTCGCCCAGCTTGCCGGCCGGCAGAGTGACCGGTTTGGGGGCAGGCCCGTCGCCAGGATGCGGCAGCGGATAGGCGGTGGTCGTTCCGCTGTAGAAGGTGACTTTGCCTTCGGCCTTGGAGAAGACTTGGTGCACATGCCCGTTGAGACAGGTAACCGATGAAAACCGCCGCAGATAGCTGAGCGCCTGGGCGGCGTCGTCGGTGGCCCAACCCCAGTCGGGGTACATCGCGAACAGCGGGATGTGGCTGAACACGATGACCGGTGTGTCGCTAGACAACCCCGCGACATCCTGTTTGACGAACTGCAATTGCTCGACGCCGAGATGACCAAGTTTCTTGAGATTCAAGGTGTTAACCAAAGCAATCACGTGCACGCCGGCGATGTCGAAGCTGTACCACCCGTCACCGCGGGTTCCGGCGCCAAACGCGCTTCGATACTTCTGGCCCGCGTCGTCGACCGAGTCGTGTTCGCCCGGCACCGTGAAGACGTGCGGTGTCTGTAGCCCGGTCATCATCTGCTTGACCTGGTCGAACTGCTCGGGTGTGGACAGATGGGTGAGGTCGCCGGTGTGGATGACGAAATCCGGTGTGTAACCGAGAGTGTTGATGCGCTCGATCGCGTGGCTGAACGAGTCGGCGACATTCGGATTGGCCGTACCGGTGAATCCGATGTGACTGTCGCTGACTTGCGCGAATCGCACCGTAGGCCGGGCCTCCGCATGCTGGGCGTCTGCTGCGCCGGCGACATGGGCGATGACCTCGCCGCCGACAACAGCCAGGCCAACCGCCGCGCCGAACCACGCGGTGTGCCGGATGAGTTGACGCCGGCTCATCGGCTGCGGGTCGCCGGTCATGGCGTCACCACCACGGTCCCGCGCATAAACGGGTGGATCGAGCAGATGTAGTCGACAGTGCCCGGGGCGGAAAACGTATGGGAGTAGCTGGCTTGGGCACCCATACCGGGCGAGTGAAACGAGCCGTCGCTTGCCGCCACGGTGTGTGGCTCCTCGTCGCGATTGGTCCAGGTGACGGTGCTGCCCGCGGCGACGCTCAGCTTCGCGGGCACGAACGCGAAGTTGTCGATGCTGACCGCGTCGCCGCTCGCCGGCGCCGCCGGTGCGGTTGACGCCGCTGTGCCCGGCGCAGTCGGCGTCGAAGGCATCGCACTCATGCCCGGCATCCCGGGGGCGGCGCTAGCCCCCGACGCGAATGTCACTGACGGATGATTCTCGCGTTGCGACGCCGAGCATCCGGCCAGCATCAGCACACCGGCTAAGAGCACGATGTGCGCTCGTGAAAACACGACGGTCCACCTCCATGGTCGCAGAACAGCCACGGGCTGCGGGATTCTCGCCAACAAATACGGAGGTGGGTTACTCGGCTCAGGCGGGCTCGCCGGGCCGCAGTGGGGCGAAAACTTCGATGAACCTGTCGATTTCGCGAACCATCAACGCCGGCAGCGGTTTTGGAGCCATTGGCAGTTGGTGGGTGAGCACCTGACCGGTGGGCGCAAACGATGTGGAATGACACGGGCAGCGCAACCGGGCGTCCGGCGCGTCGAACCACAGCCGGCAGCCCTGATGCGTGCATACCCCCGACACCGCTTCGGGTTTGCCATCGACCCGGCGGACGAATCCGATCACCGTGCCGAGGTCGAACGGATGCATGACCCCGTCGGGCACCTCAGAGCTGGCCGCCACCCGCAGCCATCGCCCGTTACTAGGTGTGAGCTGCCGGTCAGAGCCGCCGGCGTAAGTGTCGGCAGTGCGTCGGCCAATGGCGAATCGGTCGACCGACACCCCGGCGGCCGCCGACACCGCCGCAGCTGCCGATGTTCCGAGCACAACCTGTCGGCGAGTAGCTCCGGACTTGGTCGGCGCCGGCGCGTCGTCCAGTTGCGCCGCCAAACGCTCATGCAGATCGGTGAGAAACTCCTGCCGCGGTGCGTCGGCGCCCAATCGAGCTGCCGTCAAGTCGATCGCCGTCCGGATCTGCGCCGCCTCAAAGTCGTCCGGCTGGAACGGCTTTGGGCGGCGTCCCCGCAGCAGGTCGTCGACGTACCTGCGCAACCTCCGCGCGTTCATGATCCGTCCTTCTCGCTCACCTGTGCCGCCAGCCGTAGTGCGCGATGTTGGAGCACTTTGGCGTTGCTGACGCTGATCCCGAGCTCGGCGGCCGACTCCTTGACCGACCGGCCCTGCAAGAACCGCAATTCCAGAATCCGCCGGTATTGCTCGGGCAGCGTCTGGAGAACCTTGGCGACGCGCTGGGGGGCGGTGCTGATCGCTTCCTCACTATCGGGTGGTTGCTCGATGTCGTCGATCGAGGTGACTTCGCGTCCCAACGTCTCGCGCCAGTGGGCGGCAAGCACAGTGCGCGCAGTGGCCCGCAAATATGCGCGCACCTCGCCGACGCTGGCGGTCAACCGCAGCGGACGCAGCGCGGCCAGGAAAACCTCGGCGGTGAGGTCCTCGGCGTCGGCCCGGTTGCCGACGCGGGCGAAGATCGTCCGGTACACCCAGGTCGCGTTGTCCTGGTAAACCGCCTCCCAGTCGAGGTAGCCCCCGGCGGGCACCACCCGCAAAGGTCGCGGGTTGACCGGGTCGCATGGTGCCGTCACGTGCCGCCTGCTTTCCAACGACTGGTCATCACCAGTCCATAGCGGGCCGGGTTACAGCCGACGCGACTTGCCAGCTGGCCGGCATGTTTACTAGGATATCCTAGTAAAACTTTTAGCTTTCTTCCGGCGAGGACATCAATGACCGCACAGGTTCCGCACTTCATCGACGGCCAACGCACTAGTGGGCAGTCACAGCGCACCGCCGAGGTGTTCAATCCCAACACCGGCCAGGTCCAGGCGACAGTTCCGATGGGCGCCAAGGCAGATGTCGACACCGCGGTCGCGTCTGCCGTCGAGGCGCAGAAGGGCTGGGGGGCGTGGAACCCGCAGCGCCGGGCGCGGGTCATGATGCGGTTCATCGAGCTGGTCAACCAGCACACCGACGAACTGGCCGAGATGCTCTCGCTCGAGCACGGTAAGACGCTGGCCGACTCTCGTGGTGACATCCAGCGCGGCATCGAGGTCGTCGAGTTCTGCATCGGCATCCCGCATCTGCTCAAGGGCGAATACACCGAAGGCGCCGGGCCGGGCATCGACGTCTACTCGATCCGTCAACCGCTCGGTGTGGTCGCCGGAATCACCCCGTTCAACTTCCCCGCGATGATCCCGCTGTGGAAGGCCGGGCCGGCGCTGGCATGCGGAAATGCTTTCATTCTCAAGCCATCTGAGCGTGACCCCTCGGTGCCCGTGCGGCTGGCCGAGCTGTTCATCGAAGCCGGCCTGCCCTCCGGGGTATTCCAGGTGGTGCACGGCGACAAAGAAGCCGTCGACGCCATCTTGGCCCATCCCGACATCCAGGCAGTCGGGTTCGTCGGCAGTTCGGATATCGCGCAGTACATCTACGCCACGGCTGCTGCCCACGGCAAGCGGTCGCAATGCTTCGGCGGCGCCAAGAACCACATGATCGTGATGCCCGACGCTGACCTCGATCAGGCCGTGGACGCACTGATAGGAGCGGGATACGGTAGCGCCGGCGAACGCTGCATGGCGGTCAGCGTCGCGGTGCCGGTCGGCGACCAGACCGCGGAAAGGTTGCGCGGCAGGCTTGTTGAGCGCATCAACAACCTCCGAGTGGGCCACAGCCTCGACCCCAAGGCCGACTACGGTCCGCTGGTCACCGAAGCTGCGCTCAAGCGGGTGCGCGACTACATCGGCCAGGGCGTGGCCGCCGGCGCTGAGATCGTGGTCGACGGCCGCGAGCGCACCAGCGACGACCTGGCATTCGGGGATGCGAACCTCGAGGGTGGGTTCTTCATCGGGCCGACGCTGTTCGACCGCGTCACCCCGGACATGTCGATCTACACCGACGAGATCTTCGGGCCGGTGCTGTGCATGGTTCGTGCCACGACCTACGAACAGGCAGTAGCGCTTCCTTCTCAGCACGAGTACGGCAACGGCGTCGCGATTTTCACCCGCGACGGCGACACCGCCCGCGATTTCACCTCACGGGTGCAGGTCGGCATGGTGGGCGTCAACGTGCCGATCCCGGTGCCGGTGGCCTACCACACCTTCGGCGGCTGGAAGCGCTCGGGCTTCGGCGATCTCAACCAGCACGGCCCGGCGTCGATTCAGTTCTACACCAAGGTCAAGACCGTGACCTCGCGCTGGCCGTCGGGCATCAAGGATGGCGCCGAGTTCGTCATCCCGACGATGAAATAGCTCGGCGATGCAATTCTTCGGTCTCGACGACGACGAGCGGGTTATCACCGACACGGCGGCCGCGTTCGCCGAGAAACGGCTCGCACCATACGCGTTGGAGTGGGACGCCACGAACCACTTTCCGGTCGACGTGCTGCGTGAAGCCGCCGCGCTGGGCATGGCGGCGATCTACTGCCGCGAGGACGTCGGGGGCAGTGGGCTGCGCCGCCTCGACGGCGTGCGCATCTTCGAGCAGTTGGCCACCGGCGATCCCACGACGGCCGCTTTTTTGTCGATCCACAACATGTGCGCATGGATGATCGACACGTTCGGCACGAAGGAACAGCGCAAGACCTGGCTGCCGCGGCTGGCTTCGATGGACGTCATCGCCAGCTACTGTCTGACCGAGCCGGGCGCCGGTTCGGATGCCAGCGCGCTGAGCACCCGCGCCGTCAGGGACGGCAGCGATTATGTACTCGACGGTGTCAAGCAGTTCATCTCCGGCGCCGGCGCCTCGGATGTGTATGTGGTGATGGCGCGCACCGGCGGCGACGGACCACGCGGCATCTCGGCTTTCATCGTCGAAAAGGGCGCTGTCGGACTGGGTTTCGGCGCGCACGAGCAGAAGATGGGCTGGAAGGCGCAGCCGACGGCGCAAGTGTTGCTCGACGGGGTACGGGTGCCCGCTGATGCGATGCTGGGCGGCGCCGACGGTGAGGGCGCCGGGTTCGGCATAGCGATGAACGGTCTCAACGGTGGCCGCCTCAATATCGCCGCATGCTCGCTCGGCGGTGCCCAGGCCGCCTTCGACAAAGCGGCGACCTATGTTCGCGACCGCCAGGCGTTTGGCGCCGCCCTGATCGACGAGCCCACCATCCGATTCGCGTTGGCTGACATGGCCACCGCTCTGGAGACCTCGCGAATGCTGTTGTGGCGGGCGGCAAGCGCACTGGACGACGACGCTGCCGACAAGGTCGAACTGTGCGCGATGGCCAAACGCTATGGCACCGACGCCTGCTTCGACGTGGCCGATAAGGCGCTGCAGCTGCACGGCGGCTACGGTTACCTGCGGGAGTACGGTCTGGAGAAGATCGTCCGCGACCTGCGCGTGCACCGCATCCTGGAAGGAACCAACGAAATCATGCGGGTAGTCATCGGCAGGGCCGAAGCCGCGCGCGTCCGCGCCACCGCATAGGAAGGCCACGGCGATGACGACAGTCGCTTTTCTGGGGCTGGGCCACATGGGCGGCCCGATGTCGGCGAATCTGGTTGGCGCCGGGTATTTCGTCCGTGGCTTCGACCCGCTGTCCACCGCCGCGGCGGCCGCGACCAAAAACGGTGTCGCAGTGTTCGACGCTGGCCCTGACGCGGTGGCCGATGCCGATGTAGTGATCACCATGTTGCCCAACGGCGAGGTGGTCAAGCGTTGCTACGCCGATATCCTGCCTGCCGCGCAGCGCGGCGCACTGTTCATCGACAGCTCAACCATCTCGGTCAACGATGCCCGCGAAGTACATGCCTTGGCCGGCTCGCACGGGTTCGCGCAGCTCGACGCGCCGGTCTCCGGTGGGGTACGAGGTGCGGTGGCCGGGACGCTTGCGTTTATGGTCGGTGGTGACGAGTCGGCGCTGGATCAGGCGCGGCCGGTGCTAGAACCCATGGCGGGCAAGGTCATTCACTGCGGTGCGCCCGGTGCGGGCCAGGCGGCGAAGTTGTGCAACAACATGGTTTTGGCCGTGCATCAGATCGTCATCGGCGAAGCCTTCGTACTGGCCGAAAAGCTCGGGTTGTCAGCGCAAGCGTTGTTCGACGTGATCACCGGCGCGACCGGCAACTGCTGGGCGGTGCACACGAACTGCCCGGTGCCCGGTCTGGTTCCGACATCGCCGGCCAACAACAACTTCGAACCTGGTTTTGCCACCGCACTGATGAACAAGGACTTGGGCCTGGCGATGGACGCAGTGGCCTCGACGGGCGCGGCGGCGCCGCTCGGCAGCCACGCTGCGGACATCTACGCCAAGTTCGCGCTCGACAACGCTGACAAAGATTTCAGCGCGGTGATCGAGATGCTGCGGGAGTCCTAAGGATTGTGATCAACTGCTGACCACGAGCTGCGAGCGCTTCCGGGCGATCCACCATCGCCGGTGAAGCTCTCGGCAGCCCGCGGCCAGCAGGGGATGGGCGCCGTCGTAGCCCGACCGCACGGCAGCCGCACCGGTGAATTCGCTTTCGGCGCTGTCGCCAGTCGTGACGAGCAGCGCGGGCAGGCCGGCGGCGGCCGCCGCGCGCAATCCGCGCGCTGAGCCCTCGACGGCAAGGGTACTCTCCGGCGTTATTCCGAACTCCCACAACGCCAAGCGGTACAGTTCGGCATCACCGTCTGCTCCGTCCAGGTCGTCAGCGGTCACGATGGTCTCGACCAACCCTTCGCCGATCAGTTGACGCACCAGGGTTTGCGCCCACGTCCGCTCGCGGATGCTGACCACACCGATCCAAATGCCCGCGACGAACAGATTCATCACCAAGTCGATCAGCCCGGCGCGCGGTACCAGGTCACCGTCGCGTTCGGCGTCCGCCAACGCGTCGTCGGCGTCGAAGATCACCGCGCGCAACGGTGCAACGTCAGCATCGACGGGACGTGCCCTGTCCCACCAGAACGTCCGCCGCTGAAGGGTGTCCGCCGACATGATCACAGCGTGGCCCAGCGCCGTCACCCGGGCGTCCCCCATAAGGGGGATTCCGCGTGGCGATCTTGACTCGTCGACCCGCGAGCGGCTCTATGGTGATGCCATGGCGGCTGCTGGCATCACAGAAGGCACTGGTCAGGCCACCAAACCTGTTCGGCTGGTGCTTGTCGATGACCACGAAATGGTCATCGAGGGCCTCAAGGCCATGCTCGCCGCGTTCAAGGACCGCGTGCAGGTCGTCGGGCAGGCGGTCGGCGCCGAACGCGCCATCAGCGTCGTCGATAGCCTGCAGCCTGACATCGTCCTGTGCGATGTCCGCATGCAAGGCACCAGCGGCCTGGACCTGTGCCTGCAGCTGCGCGAACGTGATCCCGACCGCAAAGTGGTCATGCTCTCGGTGTACGACGACGAGCAGTACCTGTTCCAGGCGTTGCGGGTGGGTGCACGCGGCTACCTGTTGAAAAGCATCAGCAGCGACGAACTGGTGCGCCAGCTCGAATCGGTCCACCACGGGGAGACCGTGATCGACCCCGGCATGGCGGCCCGCGCAGTGGACACCGCGGCGCGGATGCAGCGTGACGAGTTCTGGCCTGGCGCACGTCAGGGACTGACGCAACGTGAGAGCGAGATCCTGTCCTACATGGTGACCGGGTTGTCCAACCGCGGCATTGCCAACAAGCTGGTAATCGGGGAGGAAACCGTCAAAAGCCACCTGCGCTCGATCTACCGCAAGCTCGGCGTCAGCGACCGAACGGGCGCGGTGGCCACGGCGCTGCGTGAAGGCATCTATCAATGAACGAGCGCGTCCGTCCATCCAATGCGGTACGCGATGTCGTCGGCGCCGACCGCGAGCTGGCCCTGCTGCGCGAGCTCATTCGGGCCGCCTCCAGCGGCCCCGGGGTCGAACCGCTGGCAGCCGCGGCAGCGCGCATGATCACCGCGGCCACCGGAACCGACGTCTGTTTTGTTCACGTCCTCGACGACACCGAGCGCTCACTTACCTTGGCCGGCGCGACGCCACCGTTCGACGGCCAGGTGGGAAAAATCCGGTTGCCGCTGGGATCCGGGATATCCGGATGGGTGGCCAGCCATCGCCAGCCGGTGGTGATCACCCACGACAAGGAAGCCGATCCGCGGTACCTGCCGATCCAGTCGCTGCGCGGGCGGGATTTCACGTCGATGGTTTCGGTGCCGATGGAAACCGACCCCGGCGGCTTGGTGGGGGTACTCAACGTGCACACCGTGCAGCGCCGCGAATTCACCGACAGCGACGTCGAACTGCTGCGGGTCATCGGCCGGTTGATCGCCGGCGCACTGCATCAGGCGCGGCTGCACCGCCAGCTGGTCGCTCGCGAACGCGCACACGAGTTGTTCGTCGAGCAGGTGATCGAGGCGCAGGAAATCGAACGCCGCCGGCTCGCCGGCGACATCCATGACGGCATATCCCAGCGGCTGATCACACTGTCCTATCGGCTCGACGCCGCCGCACGCGCCGTCGGCGACGACCCGGCCGAAGCCTCGCAACACCTCGACGAGGCGCGCCAACTCGCCGCGCTGACACTGGAAGAAGCCCGCGCCGCGATCAGCGGGCTGCGTCCACCGGTTCTCGACGACCTTGGCTTGGCCGGCGGCCTGGCCAGCCTGGCCCGCTCGATGCCGCAACTGGATCTGGAACTCGACCTGTCCGATGCCCGGCTGCCCGAGCACATCGAGCTTGCGCTGTACCGCATCGCGCAGGAAGGCCTGCAAAACGTCGTCAAACACGCCTGCGCCACCCGGGCGCGGCTGCGGTTCGCGGTGGACGGTGACGTTGCGCGGCTCGAAATCGTTGACGACGGAGTCGGTTTCGACACTTTTGAAAATCCGCTGGGCGGTGACGAGATGGGCGGCTACGGTGTGCTGTCGATGGCCGAACGCGCCGAGCTGGTCGGCGGGCGGCTCAACATCCGGTCGCGGCCCGGCGCGGGGACGGCGGTGACCGCGACCATCCCGCTGCCGCCGATCTTGGATTAGCCGCGGGCTAGAAGTCGCCGGCGCCCCGCCGCAATGTCTCGATCGCCGACACCAACGCCCGCGACTCGGCGTCAGACATCCCGATGTCGGCGAACACCTTCTCGTTGAGTGTGACGGTGGCGTCCTCGACGGTCGAGCGGCCGAGATCGGTGATCTGCACCAGTGTGGTGCGACCGTCGGTGGGGTGCGGTATCCGCTGCACCAGGCCGTTGGCTTCCAGCCGGCGGATCGCGTGGGTGACGCTGGTGACGTGTACCTGCAGCCGGTCGGACGCCTTGGTGATCGGCAGCGCCCCGGTGCGGCTGAACGCCAGCAGACGCAGCAACTCGAAGCGCGAGAAGCTCAGATCGTAGGGCCGCAAAGCGTTTTCGACTCGGGCAAGCAGGATTTGATGGGCGCGCATCACCGACGTCACCGCGACCATGCCCTGCGCGACGTCACCCCATCCGGCGCGCTCCCAGTTGGACCTCGCCTGAGCGATCGGGTCTCGGGTGTCGGATCGCTGGTCGGGTTGATTGGCGGCCACGCCCTTTCTTACCGTACTTCGGGGCGCGTTCGGCGCTTCCTGGCGACAATGCGGCCGGGTGTTCAGGTGTGGCGTTCGCCGCTGTACCCCGGTGACCCCTTCACATGTTGACAAGCTGCCTACTACACTGCGTAGTACCGCTGCTCCGCCTCTCAAGAAGTCAAGCGGACCAACTAACTGACGGAGGCACCAATGCGCTGGCGCGGGGTTAATCACGTCGAATTCGCGGTTCTGGCTACGACGATTCGATTGCTTTCTACGACGGGATGTTCGGCTGGCTTGGATATATGAGCTTCTCGACACTGGACATCGAGTACCGATCGACCTACTACATGGCTCGATTTCCGGCTCCCCACAGCTACGTCGGCATCCAGCCCGCCCGGACCGGGACGAAGCTCACGCACGCCGACCAATCGGTAGGTATCAACCACATCGCGCTGTGGGCCCGGAGCCGACACGAGGTCGACCGTTTCTATCGCGAATTCCTGATCCCACAGGGAGTTTGCGTCACCAGTGAACCCAGGGAATACCCGCACTACACGCCGGGCTATTACGCCGTATTCTTCGACGACCCGGTCAACGGCATCCACTGGGAACTGGCGCGCTTGCCCATCATTCCGTCGCCGCGCCAGCTCTGGCGGTCGTATCGCGCCCTCAGCAATATCGCATCGCAACGACCCGACTTACCGCAGTCCATATTTCGGCTGGCCCGCCAGGCTGTACGAACACTGCCATCCGGGCAATAGAGCTCAGCGCGCCGACTTCTCCACAGCCGACAGCACCGCCAGCGTGGACGCGCGGCTGCCGACAGTGATGCGGGCGCCGCCGTCGTCGTAATGGCGCACCTGCAGCCCCGTGCCGGCAAAGACCTCGTGCCACGGCCGACCGGCCGCAGGCAGATACACGAAGTTCGCGTGGGAGTCCGTGGTGTAGACACCCATCGCCCGCAGGCGTCGCCGCAGGTAGCTGCGTTCACCGGTGATCTGCCGAATGCGTTGCTGCAGCTGAGCTTCCGCATCGTAAGAGGCCGCCACGGCGACCGCGCTGCTAGTGCTCATGCCGAACGGCAACTGCATGGTCCACAGCATGTCGGCCAGTTCGGGCGCCGCGAAGCCGTATCCGATACGCAACCCGGCAAGACCGTACCCTTTGGAGAACGTGCGCAGTACGACGACATTCGGGAAGCGCCGGACCAGTGCCGGTCCTTCGTGGCGGTGCCGCGGCGCAACGTACTCGATGTAGGCCTCGTCGAGCAGCACGACGGTATCGCTTGGCACCCGCGCCAGAAACCGCTCCACATCTGCGAGCGGCTCCAGCGTTCCGGTCGGATTATGCGGCCGGCACAACACCACAACGCTGGCATCCGCGGCCGCGTCAGCCATTGCCGCCAAGTCGTGATGGCCGTGCGTGTCCAGCGGGACGGTGACCGCGGTGAGGCGGGCCATCTGGGCGAAGATCGGGTATCCGTCGAAGGTGGGCTGGCTGAATACAATCCGTTCGCCGGGCCGCGTCACCGCATGGAGCACCTGCATCGCCACACCGGACGCCCCGGCGCCCAGCACGACCTGCTCTGCACGAACCCCGACGTGGCCCGCGACGAGCGTTCGCAGCTGCTCGGGCAGGAATTCCGGATACCGGTTGGCGGCATCGATGGAGCGGACTAGAGCGGCACGCACCGCAGGCAGCGGCGGAAAGGGATTTTCGTTGAGGGACAACGCAAAGGGATTGACCGCCTGCGGCAGTGCCCCGAGGATCTCGGCGGTGGCCGAGTTGACTTCCACCACCTCGGTCATCAGCCCCGTCCGCCCCAGCGCAGTGCGGCGGCGCCGGCGAAGTCACCGGCGTGGGCGAACGCGGCCATCATCACGACATCACCGGTCTTGACCTGACCGTCGGAGATGGCGCGATCCAAATTGACCGGGATGCCGGCGCCGAACAGGTTGCCGTACTCCTCGAAAGTGTCGCGATGTCGTTCCGGCGGCACTTCGAGCGCTTCCCGCCAGTTGTGCAGGAACACCCGGTTGGGCTGGTTTGTGACCAGCAGGTCAATGTCCTTGGACGCTAGGCCGATTCGGTCGCACACCGCGAGCGCCACTTCCGGGACCTGGCGGTTGCCGCGGGCCAGCACCTTGGCGATCTTGGTTTCGGTGAACCCGATGCAGCCTTCGCCGGGCCCGGGCTGCCACCACTTGCGGGGCGGGTCGACGGCGATCGTCATGTCGCCGGCGTATTCGCCGTAGGTGCGGCACTCGATATCGAGAACGGGCGACTGACCGGATAACGTGACCAGTGCGACCGCGGCGCCGTCGCCGGGAATCGCCGACTGCGCTTTGCGCCGTATGTCAGGTTGGTCGAAGATCTGACCTGCCGCATTCTGCGCAATGGCGATCAGCGCGGTGCGCCCCTCGCCGGACGTCAGCAACTTGCGAGCAACGTTGAGCCCCAGTACGAATACGGCGCATCCGCCGTTGTGCAGGTCCAGCACCCAGGACGGACGCATCCCCAACCGGTGCGCGATGCCGCCGCCTGCGCCGTAGAACGGCATGTCCGGCACTTGAGTGTGGGTGATGAGCACATCCACGCCCGCGATGACGTCATGGCCGTGTCGTTCGATGAGGCCTTGCGCGGCCCGCTTGACCATGTCGATCGCGGTCTCGTCGGGCCCGACGTGATGGCGGAACTTGGGTGCGTGGAACATCAGGTTGTCGCGTAACTCGTCGGATCCGGAGAACTGGGCATAGTAATCGGCGCCGATCGGCTCGCCCGGCAAATAGGTGGAAACGTCGGCCAGGCTGACTTGGCTCATGATGGGCTCATCTCATCCAGGCCGGCGTGATCGGCAGGCCGTTGCGGTGGCGGTATTCGGCGATTGTCTTGAGGTTGTTCAGCTCCAGCGCATGACCAGCGCCGAAGAGGTTCCAGAAGTCGCCGACCCAACCGGTACGCTGCGGTGGGGCGGCTTCGGGGTACGGGTTGTGGTCGTAGAACGGGTGACGGCAATTGGTCCACAGCACAACGGAACCGGGCTTGTTGAGCACCACCTGCGCGTCCAGAACCCGCATCACATAAATCATCCACAGGTGCTTGCCCTGATCCCATGCGCAGTGGTAGTCGACGGTACGGGCTTCGGCGTTGGACACGGTGCGGGTATAGATCTTGGTGTCCGGAAGCAACCGGTCATAGGCCAGCCAGAGCCCGGGCTCGTCGGTCGTGGTGAAGCCACGCAGGGTATAGGTCCACTCTTCGAGGCTGCGGGTGTCGGACAAGTATTTGAACAGCTCGTCGGGCGGGCAGGCGACGTAGTCGTTCACCGTGCAGTACTGGCCGAAGACCTCTTCGTGCGGGTACACCGAGCGCATCTTCGCCATGAACATCGGCGCGGTCTGCTCCAGGGGTGCGGTCTCGATGCGGACCACTCCCTCGATGGGTTCGGTACTACCGGTATGAACGCGGATGTCGTCAAGCGCTGGCAGGGACATAGGATCGATGCTCCTCATCTGAGATGTGTTGGTGGGAAAGCTGTTTGGGAGACCGTTGGTTCACGAACGCCGCGAATGGCGGAATCTCGTCGGCGGAGCACTCGATGCTGACCACTGACGGGCCGTCGACAGCCAGTGCCCGTTCCAGTGCTGCGGGCAGTGCGCCGATGTCGGCGACATCCGTTGACGGGAGCTCGGGGAACATCGCCGCCAGTCCGGCGCCCAGCCGGCTTGGACCGAACCGGTTGTAGCTGTAGAGGTCGTCGTAGAACAGTTGCTCGCGGGTCACGCACATGGCGTGGGCGTTGTTGTTGAACAACACGAACGTCACCGGAAGCCGGTAGTGCACCGCGGTGTGTATCTCCATGCCGTGCATGAAGAACGCGCCGTCCCCGGCGATGACGACGGTGCGCCGAGCGCGGCCGAACGCCATCCCGATGCCGGCGCCGAAGCTGTACCCCATGCCGCCCATGCCGAGCGCGACGGCAAACCGGCCGCCGCGGCGGGCAGGTAGATAGTGAATCGCGGCCGCACCGGTGTTTCCGGCGTCGACCACGATGTCGACACCGGCGGGCAGCGCGGCGTCCAGCAGGGCCATCGCGGGGCGGTAGCGCACGCCCGGACCGTCGAAGTCCGGTGGCCGCAGTTCGGTGCGCGGGATGACGTCAGGCACCCGCAGGCCGGTCGGGCGTCCTGGCCCGGACAACGCGCGGGTCAGCATGGCCAGCGATGCGCGCAGATTGTCGGTGTGCACGTGGGTGCAGGGGAGGTAGGGCGCGGCCGATCCGATCGAGACCGTGGGCACCGCCGCCAGTGCGTCGTCGAGACCGGCACGCGCGGTGACCGTGAGCCGGGTTCCCACCACCAGGCACAAGCCACTGCCGGCCACTGCCTCGGCAACGCCCGGATGCCCCATCACGCCGGTCACTCCCAGCGCCGACGACGATCCAAATCCCGGTGTGCCGGCGACATCCTTGGCGTCGGGCACACATGCCACCCGGGCGCGCAACAGGGCGCGCAGCTCCTCGAGTTCGCTTCGCGCGTCGTCGCGGGCCACTTGCTCGCCGGCGATGATCGTGACCGGTCCGTGGGCGCGGTGCAGCGCGCGCACGATCGGATGCGGGTCGCCGATCCGGGGAACAGCCGATTCGATGTCGCTCGCGGGGTGCAGGTGGTAGCCGTTGACGCCTATCAGCGCCTGCTGAATATCCTTGGGCAGCAACAATACTGCTGGACCACCGGTTCGTGCCGCCGCAATGGCGGCGGGCAGCGCTGAAGTGATGTCGGAGGGCGTCAGAACCCGTCGGCAAAACACCGATACCGCCGAAAACAGCGCCTCGGCATCCAGCGAACCGTTGCGCCCACTGGTGTCCTGAAAGCTGCCGCGGCCGTCCATTGTGGTCGGCGGCTGGCCCACCAGCGCCAACACCGGCACCCGACTGGCCAGCGATTCCCCCAGCCCCGGAACGAGATTCAGCGAACCGCCACCCGAGGTCGCAGCGACCACACCCAGGCCGGCGCCGCTTCGGCTGTAACCGTCGGCCATGGTCGCCGCCGAAAACTCATGCTTGGCCAAAACGGCCGTGATGTCGGGCCGGAAATATGCAGCGTCGTAAAGGTCTTCGATGTTGGCACCGTCGACGCCGAAGATATGGCTGATTCCACTTTTGGCGAGGTGCTCGACAATACGGTCGACCACCCGGTGCTGCCTGGCCATCTGTTCACCTATCTACGTGTGACGATGCCAGTAACACGACTCCTGAGTAGCTTTAGTTCACTTTTGGGCACAACTTCTACAGCGAGCGCTGCAGCAGCACCCGGCCGTTGTCGGCAGAAACCACTTGCACCGCGGCGATTTGATCAACCGGCGTCGAAATGCTGGCAGCAGGCGTCGCGGTGTGGCCAGGCTCGGCCACCCAGGTCGCCAGCTGGGTGCGGCTGCCGTCGCGGCCGACCACAACCATCGCCAGCGTGTCGTGGTGAGCATTCACAGGCGCCAGGCACACGCACTTCATGTTGATATAGGTTCCCCAGCGCTGGCCGCTGACCGACACCGTCGAGGTCAGTGCGGCAGTCCCCACCTGCGCCATCGGCGCCGCCGATGCGCTCGTTTGCGGCGACGCGGGTCCGGATGTCGGCAAATGGCCTTGAACGCCGACCAGCACACCGATCGCCAGCACTGCGGCCGCGGCGGCGCTGGCCGTCCACGTCAGCAGGTGTGACCGGCGCCGCCGCCAGCGCACCTTGCCCAGCAACGACGGCAGCATCTCCGGTGGCAGCGTGGTGTCTTCGGCCGTGTCGTCGCCCTCGGCGATCGCCGCCACCGTGTCACGGTCGAGCCGCGACAGCAAAGCCGGCATCCCACTCAGTTCGGCGACGGCTTCCCGGCATGACACGCAGTGGGCCATGTGGGCCTCAAACGCCCGCCGGTCGTCGTATGACAGTGACCCCAGCACGTAGGCGGCGTCCCACATCGCGTACTCGTGGTCGTCGTCCCTGGGTGGTCCATCATCAAGCGGCCTTCCTGACCGCCATAGTGACGTCATGGTGTCACCGAATTTACCTGCGCAGACAGATATTCGGCGCCGACGGCCGCGCGGATGGCATATTGAGCCATCATCGTGTAACCCCCATTTCTTGCAGTGTAAGCCGGAGTGCCCGCATGGCGTAGTGCAGCCGCGACTTGACGGTGCCTTCGGCGATGCCGAGATCGGCCGCGATCTGTGCGGTAGTCCAGCCCTGGTAGTACGCCCGCTGAACCACTGCGCGATGTTGTGCGGACAGTTGCGCCATCGCGTCGCCGATCAACAACCGGTCCAGTGCGGTGTTGACCTCATCCGGAGCGGCTTGTTCGGGCGTGGAGTCCAACGAACCGACTTCGGAGCGGAAGCGGGCGCTGCGGCTCTCGTCGATGATCATGTTGCGGGCCACGGTGAACAGCCAGGCCCTGGCTGACCGCTCGGTGTCGCCGATGACCTCTGGATGTTGCCACGCCCGTAGCAGTGTCTCTTGAACCACATCCTCGGCACGGGTCCGGTTACCGGTGAGCCGGAGTGCGTAACGCCACAAAGCCGGGGCATGCTCGTCGTAGAGTGCCTTCATCAGCGCAGCTTCGGGAGCCGCGGCGCTGGTGACAGTAGGCACTCGATTCACCTCCTGCTGGTTATACGAATGAAACGCCTGTTCGGTTCACGAGCGGCCCAGTGGTCGCGGTTAGCTGAGAGGCAAGATATGAGGCTCGTCCTCGGTGGCCACAGCGGTGTGTTACCAGTGTGCGCCACATGCAGCGCCGACGGTAGTGCGGCAACCGGGTCAGAGGCCGCCCATCCAGCTGTGGAATCGACGATCCGGGTCGTAGGCCGAGCGCACCTTGTCAAGGCGCGCCATGTTCGATTCCGTGATGAATCGCGCGGGACGCCGGCACAGATTCTCGTCGGCGAGCGAGATGCCGGTCGCCAAGTGGGACATCGCGGCCATGTTAGACGCGGCCCAGTTGCGATACCGTTCGTCGTCGGCCGGGTCCTGCCAAATGGTGTAGAGCGCAAAGTAGATTTCGTCCTCCAGGCCGTAAACCATGTCGGCGCGCTCCGGTGACGTTTTCCATCCGGTGAAGATGAAGTGCGAGGGGTGCGGTGGCATGGTTTCGATGATTTTGCGGATGCCCGGCAGCAGTTCTTCGGCGGACGCCGAGGTAAACATGCTGTCCGCGATGTAGCGGTAACCCTTGGGATAACTAGCCATCACGGCGGCATACCAATTGGCCAAAGTTGTCGGCGCGTAGGGAAGACTGACGATCGCATGATCGATGACCGGGCAAGTGCCCAGTGGAGCAAGGGCTTTCACTGCCTCGGCTTCTGAATCGGCGAAGACCGGCGCGGCGATCGTGATGCCAGGCTGGTTGAGCCCCGCTGCGGGAAGGCTGCGCGCGGTGTGGATTTGCAGTTCGACTCGGTCGTCGATCTCGGAGCTGATCGAGCGCCCCCAGCTGAACACCTCGTCGGCGACGTCGATCGGGTACATGTACAGACAGGTGCCCCAGACCGCCGGGCGCGGGTACACGCGCAGTTTGAAAGACGTGACGACACCGAAGAAGCCCGGCCCCGATCCGCGGGCTGCCCAATACAGGTCAGGATGGTTTTCAGCGTCGCAATCAATCAGTTCGCCGTCGGCGGTGACGACTTCTAGTCCGAGCACACTTTCGCAGGCCGGTCCCAGCACCGGACTGTTCCAGCCGTATCCGCCTTGCAGGAGGTAGCCCCCGAGGCAGATGCCTTCGCAATGGCCGGCGGGAAAGAAGAGACCTTGGGCGTCCAGTTGGGACGCGAAGACACTGGCCACCTTGCCGGGGCCGGCGTCGGCGGTCATCCGATCCGGGTCGACGGTGCAGTGATCGAGGCGGCTGACGTCGAGCAGCAGGCCGCCGTCGCGCAGATGACTGGCCGACCAACTGTGCCCGCCCGAACGGACGCCGACTTGATGTCCGTTGGTCCGCGCATAGCGGATCGCCGCCACCACGTCGTCGGCGTCGTGCGCCTGCACGATCACGTCCGGAAAACGGTCTGGCAACAGGCCATTCCATACCGTTTGCCGGCGGGCCGTTTCGTATCCTTCGGCGCCGCGGAAGAAAGTCTTCGTTGCGGAAAGTAAAACCATTGCGTCCCTTTGGTTTAACCCGACACCAGGTGTTCAACGTGGCTGCCTTGTGGCCGTTTCAGGTAGGCGGCGACTTCCCGGGCCAAAGGCGTAGCGGCCAGCCGGATCGCCCGCAGCGGGCCATTGGGCGGAATGCCGTACCCGATTGCGAACATTCCCTCGCCGAGGTGCGAGGCAAAGCCGCCGCGCGGGTTGCCGTGCTCGTCGAGAATGCCTAGATGCCCGACCAAACCGTCGAGATCGCTGCGAAATCCGGTGGCCGCGATGATCACCTGCGGCGCTATCGACGCGCCGTCGGCCAGGATCACCCGGTCGGCTTCGACGGCCGTGACCGCATCGACGACCGCGACGCGTCCACGCCGCACGACCTCGATGAGCTCGTCGGCCAGCGTCGGAATGCGGCCCCGCGTTTCTACCGTCGCCTTCAGCCCGAGCGGCGGCCGGTGCAAGCCGTAGGCGGACAGGTCACCCCACATCAGGCGGTTGATGCGGGTGATCAGCGGGTCGACCATGCGCGACGGGACCCGCGCGAACAGCTCAAGGAAGATATCGGACGGAAACGGTCCGATGGCGCGCCGCACCAGGTGCGGCGGTGTGCGCACCGCAAGCCAGATGCGGCGCGCACCGTCGTCGGCGAGCTGGACGGCGATGTCGGCGGCCGAATTTCCGGCGCCGACGACCAGGACGTCGCGATCACGGTAGGGCCAAGCGTTGGTGAAGTTCCCGGAATGAACGATCTCGCCGTTGAAGCGGTCGAGCCCAGGCCACCCAGGGACAGCGGGTACAGCGTAGTTCCCGGTAGCGAGAACGATTGTCGGTGTTCGGATTTCACCTGCACATGTCTCGAGTTGCCAGACACCGGCGGTGCGGTCGACGCGGTGAACTTCACACCCCAGCACGAGCGTGATGTTCTGCCGCTGAACGTAGCGATCGAAATAGCGGACCATGTCTTCCTTGGTCGGCCAGCGGCCGGCGCTTAGCGGAATCCGTTGTCCGGGAAGGTGTGACAAGAACCCGTTCGTGTTGAGGCGGAAGTTGTCATAGCGGGTGCGCCACGAAATCGCCGGCGCGGCGGCACGATCGAGAACGAGCGCTTTGATGCCGTGGTGATGGTCGAGTTCGCGTGCCACAGCCAGACCGGCGGGCCCCGCCCCGATGACAACAGCGTCGGGGGCCTCCGGGAGCTGGGTGGTCATCCACTGTCTCCCGTCGTGTTCTGCGTTGCGTGGACCTCGGGTATGGGCAGTAACACGAAGCAGTACCGCCTGCGGTTCATGCGGTCAGGCCCATCTCCTCCAACATTTGGCGAAGTACGCGCAGCGCCTCGTGCAGCCGCGATTTCACCGCACGTTCGGCGATCTCCAGATCGGCGGCGATTTGCTGGGTGGTGCGGCCCTCGTAGTACGAGCGGTGGACAACCGCGCGATGTTCGGCGGAGAGCTGGGCCAGTGCATCACCGACCAACATCTGAATTTGGTCACCCGCCAACCGGAGCACGCAGCGCTGCAAGGCTCGCGCGTGCTCCTGCGAGAACATCCGCGTCTCGCCGGCTTCCGGAATGTCCATCACCAGCCTTCCGGTGGTGACACGACTCATGCGCCCGATTGGTTCAGGGCGCAGCCACGGTCAATCGGCGGTCAGGATGCGCGGCCCGTCGTCGGTCACCGCCACGGTGTGCTCCCAGTGCGCCGCACGGGACCCGTCGGCGGTAGTGACCGTCCACTGGTCGTCGAGTACCAGGGTTTTTCTGGTTCCCAGGGTCAGCATCGGTTCGATCGCCAGCACCGAACCCGGGGCCAGCAGCGGGCCGCGGCCGGGAGATCCTTCGTTGGGCAGGAAGGGATTCATGTGCATGTGCCGGCCGATGCCGTGACCGCCGTACCCCTCGACGATCCCGAAGCTGCGGCCATAGCGGGCCTCGGCGGCGTGGGTACCGATTTCGATGGCATGCGATACGTCGGTCAACCGGTTGCCGGGTGTCATCGCGGCGATGCCGGCTTCCAGCGATTCCTTGGTCGCCGCCGACAAAGCTTCGTCGGCGGGATCCAGCGTCCCGACCCCGAAGGTGACCGCCGCGTCCCCGTGCCAGCCGTCGAGGACCGCCCCGCAGTCGATGGACACCAGATCACCAGGCGACAGGATCTCCCCAGCGGAGGGAATCCCATGCACCACCCGGTCGTTGACCGACGCGCAGATCGACGCTGGATACCCGTGGTAGCCCAGAAACGACGGCGTGGCGCCGGCGTCGCGGATCACCGCTTCGGCGATGCGGTCGAGACTCAAGGTAGACACTCCCGGCGCTGCGGCCGCTTGGACCGCCCGCAGCGCGGCGGCCACCACGGCCCCGGCC
>NZ_CAXUCH010000011.1:0-41393 GCF_964249325.1 uncultured Mycobacterium sp.
GTATATGGCGATCGGTGTGCTCGCCGCGCTGCGCGAGGCGGCCGCCACCGGGCGGGGCCGGCGCGTCGAGGTGTCGCTCGCCGAGGCGTGCGCCTCGCTCCTCACCAACCAGGCGATGAATCATCTGATCGGCGGACTCGAGCCGCGTGCGTCGGGCAACACGCACCCGAACGTCGCGCCGTACCAAATCATCGAGGCTCAGGACCGCCCCATCGCCATCGCCGCGACGAGCGACGCCCAGTTTTCGAGCCTGTGCCGGGTCGTAGGTCTGCCGGAGCTCGCCGGGGACCCACGGTTCTCGTCCAACGAGCGGAGGGTGACGAACCGTGAGCAGCTGGAGGGCATCCTCGCCGGCTGCTTGCACAGCCGCGCTGCTCGCGACTGGGTGCCAGAGCTGAACGAGGCGGGGGTCGCCGCCGCGCCCATCAATACCGTCAGCGAGATACTGGCGGATCCCGACACCCGCACCGGCCTCGTCGCCGAACTGCCCGACGGCACCCGTCAGATCCGGACCCCGATCCGGCTTGAACGCGACCCGCTCCCGCTCGCCTCGCCCCCGCCCGAGCTCGGCGAGCACAGCGTCGAGATCCGCGAGAGGCACGAAGCCGCTCGCCGGAATATCGCCGATCTCAGGCGCACTCTCGATCACGAAGGGCCGCTTTATGCGGTGAATGGAGACTCATAGTTCTGCTCAAGGGTTGGCAATAAGCCAATCAGTATGTACTCTGCTAAATTAGATTACTTGGAGAACTGGTCGATCCCGAAGCGGTCTGACGAGCGCGGCGAAAGACCGCCGGGCGGTCTGCCGTGGGTCGGGCGCATATTGAGCACGCGATCGCGAACACACAAGGAGTGGAGGGGCTAGGTGAACTGCGGTCTAGGTGACTCGAACCGACTGCTGAGCGTCTTGGACCTCCGAATCGTGTTAGCACCTGCAGGGTTTCGAACGTCCTACGACGTTGACCGGCGTGACGGGAAGTCGCGTCGAGCATGAGTGCCGTCTTTCTGACTACACCACCCACCTTGGGCTGGCGCGCGTGATGAGGCTGAAGTGAATTGAGCCTCGCGAGCTGTTCTTCACCTGGTGCCCCTGCAAGGGGTGCTCGGTTGGTCGCGATTTTGACCACGGTCGACCAAGTGCTATCGAGTGCCAGCAATGCCTTGATGGCTTTCGTATTGGCGCAGGTATCGTCGGCGGGACAATTTGGGATCATCGCGCTGCTGATCACCATTGTGGCCGGCGGCACGGGATTCAATAGGGGGGCGCTGGGAACACCCCTGCTGCTGACCAGCAATCTGAAGAAACGACAGATAATTGCAGAGTCAGAATATGCCGTCACGTGGTCGCTGTATAACGGCGTTCTCGGCGGAGTTCTGATTCTCACCATGGGCGCAATCTTTCATCACCCGTGGATAGGGCTTGCCTTCGCCATCGGTTTACCTGCCGTGCTGGCACAGGATGTCTTGCGTATGACCGCGATAGGGCTGGGTAGGCCCATCTTAGCTGTAGTGGCCGACGGGCTATGGGTTGCGTCGATGCTCGGCATTTTTGTTGCAAACCTCTTCGGTGTTCGTGAACCGGCTGAATTTTCGATTTATCTGTGGGGATTAAGTGCGCTCATTTCTGCCGCGATATTGGCATTGAACTTGAGCGTTGCGCCACACCACTCCGGGATCCTCGACTGGTGGCGGACCGACTGGGCGGCGAGGGTGCGCTACGGAAGCTTTTACTGCATCGGTCAAATCGGTGCCGTCTTCATCACCCTTGCAGCGGTGTTGACTGCCGGCAGCGTCGCTGCGGCGGGGATCCGAGGAGCGCTTACGCTGTTCGGCCCCATTGCGACGTTGTTATCGGCGATGCCAATGGTGTTCATACCGCATGCAACGCGCACCGGCAATTCTCGCGCCGATCAGTGGCGCCTGCTGAGTAAGACATCGTTGGCGACTTCTGTGCTGACGCTGGTTGCGGCCGGCTGCCTGATGGCTGTGCCGGCGAGGGTGGGGGCGGCGATTCTCGGTGCCAGCTGGCAAGAGACGCTTCTGGTGATTCCCTATATCGGTGTTGCGTGTGCGGCGATGTGCTGGGCGACGGGTTGCTTCACCTATTTCGCAACTCAAAGTGCGAGCAGGACGGTTTTCTGCTTCAACATGCTGCTCGTTGGTCTGCAGGTGGCGACGTGCTTCGCTGCAGGTTTGCTCTTTCGGAGCGCAGTCGCAATCGCCATTTGGCTGGCGTCCTCTACCTGCGTGATTGTGCTGGTCGGGGTGCGGTGGGTGCACCGTTCTATCCACGGTGTCGCCGAGCCTTCTCGCCCATCGAAGATGACCGTTTGATTGGAGGCGCCATGTTACTTGTCCCCGATGGTGTCCGAACTTTTCGCCGCGACGTTCGCACATATGGCCTGATGTGGTGGATGCGTTGGATCTTTCTACACCAAGTCGTAGTGCCGCTCATGAAAGCGTATCTAAGCCCTGGCAAGCCCGCGGGCCTTGTGCGGCTCGGCACCGAGCTCTGCGGCTGGTGGCTTCCCGAGTTCATCCTCCGGCCGGAAGCGATCGCATACTGCGTCGGCGCAGGCGAGGACATTTCGTTTGACCTGGCGCTGCACGATCGGGGAATGCGCGTAGTGACGATCGACCCGACGCCGCGCGCGGTGTCTCATCTGAAGGCTGTAGCACCAAAGAGTGACCGCTTTGCTTTCGTGCCTGTCGGATTGTGGGATACGGCCTCAGAACTGCGGTTCTATCACCCGCGCGACCCAGCAATAGCGGCCTGTTCCATTGTTAATCTCCAGGGTACGTCAGAATACTTCACAGCGAAGGTCGACACATTACGGAAACTAATGGATGACCTTGGCGATAATCACATCGATGTCCTCAAGTTGGACATCGAAGGCGCTGAGCATCGAGTTATCGAATCCTTTATTACAGATGGCATTAGGCCGGTAGTGCTATGCGTGGAGTTCGATCAACCTGTACCCCTTCGTAGGGTGCTGCGGTCGATTCGGCTACTCCAGCAGTCCGGATACCGGCTCGTTCGCATTGAGGATTGGAATTACACCTTTGTATCAGCTGTCACCGGGTGGCCGTCGAGAATTCGTAATAAAAGCGGTTCTGCAAATGTCCAGATACGACATAAAGCTCACGGCGACCGTTCGCCGTTGTGGCACAGCGAGGAGTGAAATGGCCAGATGCCGGAAATGTGTCGGCGAGCGCGCGAAGACCGGAGTGGCAGTCCGGTGAAGCGAGCCCTCATCACGGGGATCACCGGGCAGGACGGGTCCTATCTCGCCGAATTCCTGCTGAGCAAGGGATACGAAGTCCACGGGCTCATCCGTCGAGCCTCGACATTCAACACGTCGCGAATCGATCACCTCTACGTTGATCCGCACGAGGTCGGAGCGCGATTGTTTTTGCACTACGGCGATCTCACCGACGGTGCACGCTTGGTCACTCTGCTGAGCACCATCGAACCCGACGAAGTGTACAACCTTGCGGCGCAGTCGCATGTGCGCGTCAGCTTCGACGAACCGGTGTATACCGGTGACACCACGGGCACGGGATCGATCCGGTTGCTGGAAGCCGTTCGCGTTTCCCGGGTGCAGTGCCGCTTTTATCAGGCGTCATCGTCGGAGATGTTCGGCGCAACACCGCCCCCGCAGAACGAGGAAACACCCTTTTATCCGCGATCACCATACGGCGCGGCGAAGGTGTACTCGTACTGGGTGACACGCAACTATCGAGAAGCGTACGGATTGTTCGCGGTGAACGGCATCTTGTTCAACCACGAATCACCCCGGCGTGGCGAGACTTTTGTGACCCGCAAGATCACGCGCGCGGTGGCACGTATCAAGGCCGGCGTCCAGGCGAACCTGTACATGGGAAATCTGGATGCGGTGCGCGACTGGGGATATGCACCCGAGTACGTCGAAGGAATGTGGCGGACGCTGCAGGCTCCCGAACCTACCGACTTCGTTCTCGCGACCGGGCGCGGTTTCACCGTACGCGAGTTCGCCCAGATCGCCTTTGAACACGTCGGACTTGACTGGCAGAAGTATGTGAAGTTCGACGAACGGTATCTGCGGCCAACCGAGGTGGATTCGCTGATCGGTGACGCATCGAAAGCGGCGCAACTGCTCGGCTGGAAGGCTTCGGTGCACACCGCGGAGCTGGCCCAAATAATGGTGGACGCGGACGTCGCCGCACTCGAGTGTGAGGGCAAGCCGTGGATCGACAGGCCGAATTTTGCCGATCAGCCATGAGGGCATCAGTTGGCTCGCTTGACCGCTCGGCTCCGGTATACATCGCCGGACACCGCGGGTTGGTCGGGTCCGCCCTCCTTCGCAGGTTTCGAGCAGAAGGATTCACAAATCTCCTTGTGCGACCAAGATCCGAACTTGACCTGACGGATCGGGCCGCCACGTTCGACTTCATTCACGAAGCACAGCCCGAAGTCGTCATCGACGCCGCCGCCCGAGTCGGTGGAATTTTGGCAAACAGCACCTACCCCGCCGATTTCTTGTCCGAAAACCTGCAGATCCAGGTCAATCTGCTCGACGCTGCCATGGCTGCCCGGGTACCGCGGCTGTTGTTTCTTGGCTCCTCCTGCATCTACCCGAAGTTCGCCCCCCAGCCGATTCCGGAGAGCGCCCTGCTCACCGGGCCGCTGGAGCCGACGAACGACGCATATGCGATCGCGAAGATCACCGGCATCCTTCAAGTACAGGCGGTCAGGCGTCAATACGGTCTGTCGTGGATCTCTGCGATGCCGACCAACCTGTACGGACCGGGTGACAACTTCTCCGTAACCGGATCACACATGCTGCCCGCACTCATCCGCCGCTACGACGAGGCTAAAGCCAGTGGGTCACCTGAAGTGACGAACTGGGGCACCGGAAAACCACGGCGCGAGTTGCTGCACGTTGACGACTTGGCGAGCGCGTTGTTATTCCTTTTGGAGCATTACGACGGGCCCGATCACATCAACGTCGGTACCGGGATCGACCACAGCATCGAAGAAATCGCGCAGATGGTGGCCGCAGCGGTGGGCTACAACGGCCAAACTCGTTGGGATACCAGTAAACCGGACGGCACGCCGCGAAAACTTCTGAACATTTCCGCCTTGCGTGAGGCGGGATGGCAGCCCGCAATTTCACTGCTCGAGGGCATTGAGACGACATTAGCCTGGTATCGAGCAAACGCCGGCGCGGCACGGAAATGAGCGTAGCCGGCCCGGCAGTTCCGATCGGTGGCGCACTGCTGGCGCGCAAAAGATGCTGCGCTACCCGACTTTTGAGGCCGAAGCCGTTCGGCCGTCCGGGTGTATCCATCCCGGCGCTTTCTGGCTGGAGGGTCGGTTAAGTGCGGATCTGCGTTGTTGGTATCAATTATGAGCCGGAGAAGTCCGGTATCGCCCCGTATACAACTGGAATGGCTGTCGGCCTGGCAGCTCGAGGGCACGATGTCGAGGTTCTCACTGGGCTGCCGCACTACCCGGAATGGCGTGTCGACTTGCCGTACCGCGGGTTATCCGGGACAGCGAAAGTAATGGACGGCGTCGTGGTGCGACGGTTCGCCCACTACGTACCCGCGAACCCGACGACGCGCAGCAGGGTGGTATTCGAGAGCACCTTCGGCGCCCGGGTGGCGTCAGCGCGCTGGGACAAGCCAGAACTCGTCCTCACGGTCAGTCCCTCGTTGATCGCCAGTGCAATGGTCATCACGCGGTCGAAGTTGGCCAAAATTCCGGCGGGCCTAGTCGTGCAAGACCTTTACGGCAAGGGCGTCGTCGAGACGGGCGCCATGTCTACCACTATGGCCGCGCCGGCGGTGCGGTTTGAAAGTGCGGTCCTCAAGCATGCGACGGGCACGGCCGTGGTTCACGACCGCTTCGCGGACGCGGTGGTCAAGATGGGGGTAGACCGCAAGCGAGTCACCGTCATACGAAACTGGGCACACATCGAACCACCAACCAGCGCCGTGGACACTGCGGAAGTGCGCCTGCAGCACGGCTGGCAACCGCAGGAGCGCATCGTTCTGCATTCCGGAAACATGGGCGCGAAGCAGGGTTTGGACAATGTTGTCGCAGCAGCACGACTGGCAGACGATCGTGGACTCAACATCAGGTTCGTGCTCTTGGGCGACGGGAACCAACGAAGGTTACTGCAACAGTCGGCCAAAGGTGTCCAGCGGATCGAATTCAAGGAGCCGCTGAAAGCCGATGATTATCGTCAGGTGCTGGCCTGCGCCGACGTCTTGTTGGTCAACGAGCGCCCGGGCGTCGGTGAGATGGCAGTACCGAGCAAGTTGACGTCCTACTTCTCCGCCGGTCGCCCAGTCCTAGCTGCGACTGACGTCAACGGTGTCACCGCTCAGGAGATCCGCGACGCCGGGGCAGGTGTCGTGGTCCCATCCGGCGATCCTGTGGCTCTGCTCGACACGGCGGTCGATCTAGCCGACGACATCGAAGCCGGCAGCCGACTTGGGATCTCCGGCCAGCAGTACGCTCGCCGCCTACTGAGTTCGGAACGTGCGCTCGACGAATACGAGGACTGGTGCTACCGGTTGAGGGGAAAGCTCGCGGATTGAGCAAACATCGACATTTTCACAAGCATTCTCCGCTCCTAGTCCAGACGAGAATTTGCCGTCTTCAAAAGGGTCTCTGCGGCGTGTCGGTGGCGGCGCAATCCCAGAACTCAATCGTCCTCGCGGGCGGCAAGGCGCTGGAACAGTGCGCGCTTTCCATCCGGTGGCAGCCGCTGCTCGTCGAAGTTTCTCTCGTGGTCTGCGGTCTGCCCTGTGCTGCTATCCCGGATTTACGGATGCGCACAAGTGAATCGAAGACCTTTAGTGTTACAATACCCTGATGTGGTAACGTAGAGTATGTTTGTCGGCCGATTCACCTGCTGGGGCTCGCAGGACTACCGAGGGATTGCTCTGGTTTGGGCAGCAATCGGCGGACGGAGCGGTAGCTCGAAGTGCTGAACGTCGACCTTGAGAAGAGCCGGCTGTACGAGTTTCGGGGCGGCCAAGAGGTTGTCGAGCGTCCGAACCTTAACGCACTCGTCCCAACCTCGTCAGTGGCGGGAAGGCCGACATTTGGCGTTCTCCACCGGGTAGGCGACACACGCAGATAGGGGGTTGCTTATGCTCGATCGCAACGTCTTGAAGCCGTCGGCCGGCCAACGTTTCCGCCCGCGCTCGATTCTTCTGCTGAAATCGTCGGCACTTGCGGTCTGCGTTTTGCTGGCTGTCGTCATCTCGTTAGGGACATTGGGCACAAAAACACTCAGCCGCGCAGAAAACGCGAATGCCTGCCCGGCGCCGCAGGCAGTGGTCGATGACTTCTCTGGTCCCGCAGGTGCCTCGCCCAATCCGCAACTGTGGAGTCACCAGCTGGGCGCCGGTGGCACGGACGGCCAACTGCAGGCGTATACCAACAGTCCGCGCAACGCGTCACTGGATGGCAACGGCAATCTCGCGATCGTCGCAATCAAAGAACCCATTTACATTGCCGGGTTCGGCACGTTCGACTACACCAGCGCCTTCCTCAACACGCACGGACATCTCGACGTCTGCTATGGCACTGTCGCCGCCCGCATCAAGCTACCCGCCGCCGGGCCCGGCCTTCGGCCGGCGTTCTGGCTGCTGGGCTCTGACTTTGCGACGGTGGGTTGGCCGCAGTGCGGTGAAATTGACATTTTGGATACGGCGTTGCCTACTGGCGGATCTTCGATTCACGGTGCCGGTGGGTACGATCTGCCGATCTATGTGCCGTCCGACATGGGTACGGACTGGCATGAATACGCTCTGGATTGGCGGCGCGACGAGATCACCACCAGGATTGACGGAAATGTTTTCGCTTCCTGGACGCCGGAGTCGCTGCCGCCCGGCACAACGTGGACGTTCAACGATCATCCGATGTATGTGATCCTCAACATGGCTGTCGGCTCCTTGGGAGCTATGCCAGACGCTTCGACTCCGTTCCCGGCCACGATGCTGCTCGACTGGGTGCGGTACACCCCCGCAAAATGACGCGGGGCAACGCGGCGGCTGAGTTGGCTGAGCTCGCCACGTCAACCGACTGCCCGGAAGGACGGTGGGAGCTCGTCACCACGAGTACGGCCGCGAGCAGTTGCAGCCAGCCTTGCTACGTCGCGGGGGTGACTTTCGACTGATGAAAAGCGCGACGACTGCGACCGTGGCGTCGAAGGATATTCCGGGCGCTGTGGCGTTCCCGCCGTGGCTGTCGAAGACGGCAGTGGGCTGCTTCCTGGTGGCATCCTTCACGGCGACATGGGGCGGAATTTATGTCGGCGGAATCCAGACGGCAGACATATTTCTTGTTCTTACGTTCATTATCACCCTGGCAATGGTAGTGTTCGGAAATTTGAGATTTGTTATTCCCTGGTGGCTTTGGGCGCCCGGTGTTGCGCTATTTATGTGCTTCACTGCACTGATATACAGCCCTATTCCGGATACTTATTTCGGGCTGCGGTATCAATACGCTTCGATTCTCGCCACCGAGCCGTCGGGCGGCGTCAAGTCGGCGTTCTGGCTTGTCGGCCTGCTGGTCGTGCCGATCGCAGCCATCGCATGTACCGCACTGGATACGAGGGTGCCCAAGTGGATCGTGGCTTGGTTCCTGGCCGGTGTTGCCATTTCCAGCTTGATCGCGCTGACCGATCTCACCAACCTCACCCATGTCTCGCGCGACCTCACCACGACCTTGCGGCCGGGGCATCAGTTCGACAACAACCGGCAAACGGGTTTGACTGACCATCCCAATACGCTCGGCCTAGTCTGCACCATCGCGGTACCGTTCGCCGTCCACTTCATCAGCGAGTCGCGACGTCGCTGGCTGCCGTGTATCGCGCTGGTGCTGCTTTGCGGCGGTGTAGTGGCGTCCGGGTCGCGAGGCGCCCAAGTGGTCTTTCCGGCCGCATTACTCGCCGCGATCCTCGTTTCGCCACATAAGAAGAAGGTCGTGGGATGGTTGGCGGCCTCCATCACCGCGGCGATTCTCGGTGGCTTGACCGCTCTGGCGGAGTTGGCGCCCGGAATTCTCGACAAGCTGTTTCGGTTCGACGAGAACCGTTCCAGCGTTGGTAGTAATGCAGAGCGTACGGAGCTTCATGCACAAGCATGGAACGATTTCAAAAGCTATCCTATTTTTGGGATCGGCATAAAGCACATCACCGAAGCGCACTGTATTTATCTACAAATGCTGTCGACCGGCGGTAGCGTTCTTGTCGCAGGAATGCTCATATATTGGTTCGGCACGTTGCGATCGTGTTGGCTGGCAAAGCGCAGCGGCGAAGCGCTGGGGGCCTATCTGATGTTGTCGGTCATCGTGTTGCTAGTCATTGATGTGCTGGAGAATCATCTTACCGACCGTTTCCTGTACTACACGATAGGTTGCGCGGCGGCCCTCGCGGCCACTACGGGGTCGAGACACCGGCAAGCCACGTGACGGCGGCGGCGGGCTGGCTTCGTTCCGGTTGCCGATCAGCGCCGAGTGAGGACGCGCGGATGCTGTTTGATGACCGGTCTGCGTTCGGCGGGTGCCAGAAGTCGGCGCCCTTGCTGCCGTTGATCGCCGCGCGGATCCTCATCACTGAATCGACTTAGGATCGCGCAAAACCACGGCGCTGAGCGCGATGACACCCGATTGTCCGATCAAGATCGAAGAGACGCCATACGGACCGTGGATTGCTCACCGCCACAACGGTATCATCCCGGACTTCGGCGAGGGCGACTCTGAGTACTACACCGGCTGACGGGTTATCAAGTCTTCCGACCGGAAGCCGCGATCGCGAAGGTATTGCTGGGAAAGTATTTGGCTCCGATTGCCTGAAGGAGCGCTGACTGCGTAGAGAAGTAGCGGTCCACTTCCACGTCGGCAAACCGAGCCTGCAACAACTCGGTTAACGCACCTTCGTCAACGCCCTGTCGGACGACGTGATATTCGACGAGGTCCGACGGGGACTCATCATAAGTCCCTCGCAACCGTCGCCACCGGGTGCGCAGCCCGCGCTTGAGATTGCCCTGCGTCACCCGCCAGGCAAAATACGAGCTCCACGACAAGATTCGCGCCCGTCGGCTCTGGCGCGGATACCACAACGGATCCTGGAACGTCAGCAGGATGCCGCCCGGCCGAAGCACCCGGTCGCACAAATCAGTCACCGTCTTGATGTAGTCAGGAATATGGTGAATCACCGAAATCATCAGGATGAGGTCAAACTGCGTCCCGTCCCGCAGCGGCGCACGTCCGTCCGCATCGTAGATTACTCGGACCTGCGGATTGCTGCCGAACTTGCGCTTCAGCAAGTCATAGCTCGCCTTCGACATTTCCGTGACAGTCGGGGCGCCACCCGCGTCGATGACGGTCTCGGTGAAGTGTCCGTGACCAGCTCCCACTTCCAGAACCGTGCACGACGGTTGTCGCTTGAGCACCTCGGTGACGGCGCAACGGATCTTGCTGTCGAGGCGCTCGCGCAAAGGTTGTCTGAAATGCGGTTGCCCTACGGCGTAGTCGTGCTCTTTACCGTGAAAGCTATCTTGTAGGCGCGCGACCGCCTCTTGCTCTCGATCGCCTAGACTCATCGGGCTCCCGATTCCGTCGCTTGTGATACTACAAATAATTAGTTACCGCGTTCTGGACATAACGCACTCAATTCGTGACAATACATGCAGCTCTTCCCAGTTGAGGTCAATCTCGGTTGGGCGATCGACGGAAAGGCCCATGCCGTCGCGCATCTAGGGAGTTCAGCATGGCAGCGCGATTACCGCTGCCAAGGCGGCCGCTCGGGACACTCGCTGTCGCCAGCCGTGGAACAGAGTTCGCACTGCAGCTTTCTCACCGGCGGGACGAGTCTATGGAGCCCGGACGTCGACCGGGTTTTCGAGCCATCGGGCCACGATCCCTACGGGCAGGCCGAGCACGGCCAGAGCCCCGCGGATCGGTAGCACCCCGTACGTGCTGTTTCGCTTCGTCGATGACAGCTCAGCAGCGATGTGGCCCTGAGGATTCGACGTCGATTTGAGCTCGGGGTGCCTGCGGGGTAGTTGCGCCCTCGGAATCCTTGACCGCTAGCCGCACGTTTCTTGAGTGGCGGCCTTGATCATTGCGAACTCTTGAACAGGGAGATGTACTACCACGCCGCGAGCGATATCGGGTCGTCGCGTGGCACTGCTCGCATGATCAGGGCGCGAGGCCAGTGGGAGACATTGCGAGAAGATGAGGCGCGCACGGGGCAGGTGATAACGCCAACTGACCACGACGATCCGCTTCCAGTGCCGTTCGACGCAAGCGCGCGGGCCTGCAGTGCTTCCCCTCGAGTGGTCGCCGGAACCCGGTGGCGGCATATGACAGCAATGTCTCCGCGGCGACTTGCGCAGCGCTGCATGACCGGATCGTCAGCTGGATTCGGGTCAGACAGCACCAGTGTGCCCGCGGAACCTGACGAGCCACCCTAAGGCCGTATGATTCGCGCCCGTCATGTTCTTCGCAGAGGACGATGACGGCGCCGGCGCGCTGCTGCGGATCAACATAGATCCGTCCCACCACAAATACCCGCTGAGGCCGGCAACGACGGGCACCGCCACGAGGGCGGTGGCCGCGGAGGTAACTACGCGGCTAAAAATCGCTGCTGTGCCGCTGTTGCGCTTGCCCACCGTGTGAGGGTGGCGGCGACCCTGCGTCGCGGGGCCGATCATTCGGGCCACGTTTTTGCGAGACCAAGCGGTGTCGCTGCTCCTCGAGGACACAGTGTGCCTGATCGCCTCAGCATCATGACGCCAGCAGCCAAGCCGGCCAACGGGTCCACAACCGCACGATCAAAGCGGCGGGACGCTGCGGCCATCCCCGGTATCCGATGTATCAGTGCACCACCGCGGCAGGCGCAACACTAACCAGCAGCGAAAAAGGGCTCCCGCTGCACATGCCATCTGCGAGACTGCCAGCTGATCGCAACACCCGACAGCGCCAGCGGGAGAACCTGCACCGTGACCGGCGGCAAGCCATGCATCAAAGACTTGATTGTGACCGAAGGCGCGGTTCTTCCCGGTGTGCCCGCGGCGGCTGGTATCAGCCTCTCTCACGTTTAGGCGGTCGCACGCGCCACAATTCCAGCGGTACGAGCAGGGCCGCACGTTACGCTTATCGTCCGCGATAGCATCTCGTGGCGAACCTGTTACCATAGCTTTGGCACAAAAACGATACTTATAGATGTGTTTTCCTGGAGGAGCAAACCGGCTGTCGTATGATTTACAAGGGGGTAAGGATGCCAACCGTCTCGCATACAGCCACGCGAGACGTCATCACCGTTCTGATCCGTGGCTGGAAGCTCATCGTGGGCTGCGCGATAGCCTTCGGCCTGATTGCGCTGGCCGTGTCTTTGCTGCAGAAGCCGGTATACGAAGCGACCGTCACGCTATACGTGACTTCGGGAACAAACAGTCAAGGCACACCACCCACTCCCTATGAAGATGTGATGGGTGGATTGGGCAGGCTCTCGTCATACAGCAGATTGACCTACTCGGACAAGGTGCTGGCGCGCGCCGTGAAGGCTTTGGACCTCCATATGACGGTGGATCAGGCGAGGAACGCCGTGGGTTCTCATCTCGTGCCCGAGAGCCTGATGTTCACCGTCAGCGCCAGGAATCAGGATCGCGCAACGGCTCAGCGGTTTGCCAGCGCACTGGCCGACTCGATGATCGACACGGTCGCCGGGTTGGAAGCGCCTAATGGGGGCGGTCCGCCGACAACCAGGCTGACCGTAGTGACCCCGGCCACCCTCAATCCTAAGCCGGCGTCGCCGACCACGTTGATGAACGTGACGCTGGCGACCTTCGCGGGCGTGTTGGTCGCTGTGGCTGCCGCACTGGGCCGCGAGCGACTCAACAACACTGTCCGGGACGAGCGGGATATTGAGAAATTCGTCAGCGCGCGGCCACTCGGAAGCATCCCTCATGACAAAACTCTCCGCGCCGGACTGACCATCGACTTCGGCGTCCCGGCCGTCGCGGCGGGCGCATTCCGCCGCCTACGCACTGCATTGTCGGTCGTCCATTCGGAGCGTTCGCTTGCCACGATTTTGGTGACGAGCCCTCGCGAAGGCGACGGGAAATCCACTGTCGCACTCAATCTCGCAGCAGCATTCGCCGGAAGCGGCAGCACAGTAGTCCTAGTGGATGCAGATTTGGGAAACCCGGTGGCGGCAAGACACACGGGGAATGGCGAAGTGCCAGGGCTGATCGACGTTATAAAGAGCGAGGTTCCTCCGCTGCAGCTGTCGGCAATGGCAATCGACAGTTTGAAGGTCATTGGCGCCGGACGTGTCCGCGACGAGGATCCGGCCAGCTTACTGGCCTCCAGCGCGTGTGGGAAGTTTTTCAAGCAACTCAACCAGACTTTCGACTACGTGATCGTGGACTCTCCCTCGCTTCTCGACGGTCCTGAAGCGGAGGCTGTCGCATGTTGGGCTGATGGGGTTCTCCTGGTCGCCAGGCGAGGGAAGTCGAAAATTTCCGACTGTTATGCAGCTGTGACCCAGCTGTCCGACCTCGGCGCCGAACTGGTGGGTGTGGTGTTCAACGACGTGTGCCCACCCAGGGAACGTGAGCGACCAGCGCCACCACGTGCTGTTGGGCTGAGGCGGCGCTAGATCGCCACAACGCCCCCGCTGCCGCGCGTTAGTCCACACGAAACTTTTCGTCGTCAAACGGTATTGCCTGCGTCGTGGTCTTAGGGCGATCCCACCACTGATATTCCTTGATCTCTTTAATGAAACGCGCGGGCGTCCCGCCATAAAGGCCGCAGACCGCCATGTTGTCGCGATCCCTTGCCTTCGGAAGCAACGAACCGGCCGCGAGCACCGATCGCTCGGGCAGATATGAGTCCTTGAGCAGGATGCAGCCGGTCGAGGTCACCGCGTTCCTGCCCAAGACAATCCGACCGGGTTCCGTTTTGTTGTCGGCAAAATCGAGCTCGTGGCTCTGAATGATGCTCTTGATCCCGCCTACGGCTGCGAACGGTCGAAGGATGACCTGCCCGGAACAATCGACATAGTGGCGGTTCGTGAAAACCCCATACTCGCTAATTATTAGCTTGCCCACCAATGGGCTGTATCGCTGATACTCAGGGGCCGCGGTGAACTGATTGAAATTGCCGATGCTGCTCTGTGGGCCCAGCTCAATGCTGGCTAACTGTCGAAAAATGTTGAAGTTCATGATCGCCGCACGGTCGGCGATAGAAAAGGGCCCGCAATTGAGCACAAGGTTGGGCCCGAGGACGACATCGTGTCCGATGTGGTTGCCCAAAGACCTCAATGCCCACAGTTTGAAGCCGCAGCTGGGTAAGAGCCAGGCGATCAACGAGAGCCATTTGTTGGGTCGACGATCTGGCACTCCCGACCTCCTATCCCGCTGGTTCGATGTGACGACCCTATCAGTGCGGGCGCGTAGTGGCGTTCGTAGCGTACGCGGTCATCGAGACCATGCAGGTCGCGGTGTGAAGTCGCTCAAATATCTCCTTTTTCGCGTGCCGGCGAAAGGCGAACCGGCTGGATGATCGGCTTCGGTTGTATAGGCTCACCGCTGTGAGCGGTGTCATCGACAGGTCGTTCATCCAGGAGCACCAACTCGCCTCGGCGTGGCGATCGCGACAACACGAAAGTTGGTGACGATGCGCCTGCTCCAAGTGGCGGGCACGCTCAACCCAGCTTATGGAGGCCCGTGTGTCGTCGTGAATCAACTCACACGCACCCTGACCGATCTGGGCCACTCGGTCGACGTAGTCACGTTGGACCCTGCGTCCGCACCGTGGCTCAACGAACTGCCCGGACCTCCCCGCGGCTTCGGCCCCGCACTCGGAAAATACGGATACTCCAGGCATCTGAGTCGTTGGCTGGAGCGGCACGCGCCTGACTACGACGCCGTGACCGTTCACGGCATCTGGCAATACCAGAGCCGAGCGGTGCACGCGGCGTGCACCAAGGCACGAGTGCCGTATTTCCTTTTTATCCACGGGGCGCTGGATCCATGGTTCAGGGAGCGCTATCCGGGCAAGCACGCCAAGAAGACACTCTACTGGCGCTTTTTCGAGCACCGCACGCTTCGCGATGCCCAGGCCGTGCTCTATACCTGCGAGGAAGAGCGACGCCTGGCCCGGACCTCCTTCACGCCCTACCGGGCAAGGGAGGCCGTTGTCGGATTGGGGATCGAAGAGCCGCCCGGCGACCCTGCGCTGCAGTGTGAGGCTTTCCTGTCGGCGAACCCCCACCTTCGTGACAAGCGCATTCTGCTTTTCCTCGGCAGGCTGCATCCGAAGAAGGGGTGTGACTTGCTGATCGAGGCATTCTCACACCTATGCCATCGCGACGAGAGCCTGCATCTGGTCGTGGCGGGACCTGACGAATCAGAAACGGAGGCGGGGTTGCGGCTACTGGCCGATTCGCTTCAAGTGGCAGACCGCATAACCTGGATCGGAATGCTTAACGAAGATGCCAAGTGGGGCGCCTATCGAGCAGCTGATGCGTTCGTGTTGCCATCGCACTCCGAGAACTTCGGCATCGTCATCGCCGAGGCCCTTGCGTGCGGGCTGCCTGTCCTGATCAGCGACAAAGTGAATATCTGGTGCGAGATTGAGCGCTGCGGAGCGGGTCTTATCGAGGGCGACACCGCCGATGGCGCCACCTCGCTACTGGGCCGCTGGATGAACCTGTCGGACTCCGACCGCGCAGAAATGCGCCGGCGCGCCCGGGCCTGCTTCCTCGACAACTTCGAAGCACGCGGTGCCGCAATGGGATTCGTCAAGTCGATAGCCGCGACGATCGGCAAGGCCGGCGCCGCGTGAGGCGCTCGGCGAAGCTGTTTGCCATCCTGAGGGTGGCGCCGTACCGAGCCGCCCTTTTGCGGCATAGGGTTGCGGCGGCCGTCGAGCACGAGGAGGCGCTGGCGGCGTTGACGCTGCGGACGGTCGTCGACGTCGGCGCCAATCGCGGCCAGTTCGCGCTCTTCGCCCTGCACAGCTTTCCGGCTGCCAGGATCGTTTCGCTGGAGCCTCTCGCAACACCCGCCGCACGGTTCCGCCGCGTCTTTGCCAAGGAGCGGCGCGTCACTCTGCACCATGCTGCACTCGGGCCCGAGACCGGACAGTTCACCATGCACGTGTCGCGTCACGATGACTCGTCGTCTCTGTTGCCCATCACCGCCACCCAAGGACAACTCTTCCGGGGCACCGATGAGGTGCGCACCGAGACGGTCCGAACCGCCCCGCTATCTGAGTTTCTTGACGGCAACTCCATCCAGGAACCGGCGTTGCTGAAACTTGACGTCCAAGGTTACGAGCTTGAGGCGTTGCGCGCGTGCGGAGAACTGCTCGACAAGTTCGCCTACGTCTGCGCGGAAGGCTCGTTCATCGAGTTATACGAAGGGCAGGTGCTTGCCGACGACCTGGTTGCCTGGCTGCGTGAGCACGGGTATGAGCTTGTCCGCGGCTACGGAGCCGTCAGCGACGAGCACGGGCAGACCATCCAGGCCGACATGCTGTTCAAGAGGACTGATGACCGGCAGCGTGGCTCGCCACAGTGATGCCGGGTGGGTCTTTCCTTAATAGATCACTGGACCCGCCCGCTCTGGGCCCAGATTTCGGTGAACCCCACACGGGAATCCGTCGAGCCGTGGTTCGAAAATGCTTCGAATGTGGCGAAGGACCCTGCCCAGTCGGCGATCCGGTGATCCCGCACCATCTGGCGCAGGCCATCTGGTAGCTCGAGGTCTGCTCGCTCGCCGTTGATTCGGACCTGCGTTTTATAGACTCGTGTCCCGTCCTCTTTGAGAGGCACACGAAAATCCTGCGATCGCAACGTTTGTAGCCCACCTGGGACCGCACCATCGAACGGCCATACCCCAAAGCTCCAGAAATTCGGGGTGATGACCAAATGCACCGAAAACGGTGGGTGTAGCGCGGTCCGGGAAACAACCAGTGCCATTGCGCCCGGTGTCCCGCCCCGTGGGGTGAACGTCCAGCGAGCACCAATGGTCGTAATCGGCGCTCCTAGGCTAGCCGATGTGTAATAGCCAGCCGCACGGCCACTGAGCGTCGACTCGTCCGTCAGCTTGCCGCCCACAATTCTCAGTTTCGTGGAGGGGTCATCGGCCGGCTGGACCGTTAGCAAGGCTGGGCCCGGACCGAAGTTCGCGGGTGGCGAACCGTCCGGAAGGACCTGGAAATTCAGCCGCGCCTCACCGACGATGTGCAACTTGCTCACGTGCGACGGCAACTGCGAACTGCGCGTTCCGGCAATAATGAGGTAGGAAAGCATCAGCGCTTGGAGTCTTCGACGATTCAACGTCAAACACCGAGGGACATCAGTTGGCGTGCGCTGCATTCGGCGGTCCTGGCGAAACAGCTGGTATGCATCGACCTCTCGGGTCGTGACCAGGTACTTGATTTGCCCTTGCCGCACAGAGTGACTCGAGCATCATCCGCGCGAGCTTCTTCACCGCGGGCAGATCGAACAAGGTGGCATGCGCACCGCCAAGGCGATGCACGGTCAACGTTCCTTTGTGGAATTCGTCCCAGCCTAATGAATCCGCCTGCGCATCGGCTGCGGAGCCTTCGGTGACGAACAGGTGCATCGGCACCTCATGTCCAAGCTGCTGATAGCGGCATTCGATTTCTGTCGCGCCGCGATAGTCGAAGTCGACCTGTGGCCACAGCTCACCACGCCGAACCAACCGGAGCGCGGTTTCGCCGTACTTTGCCCACCGCTGACGCGCCGGCAGACGTCGTATCCGGCGAAGCCGCCATCGCAGCGTCAGCTGCGTCCACTGCAGTTCCACCATCGGTGGCGCCAGCGCATCGAGGATGCCCAGCCACTCGACTTGCTGGCCGGCGTCGACAGCCTGACGGGCAACTTCGTAGGCCACAAGCCCCCCGAACGAGTAGCCGACCAGTGCAAGTGGACCATCCGGCTGTCGGTTGCGGATCGCCAAAAGGGCTTGGCTGGCATGGTGTTCGATGGTTGAGGATAGGTCAAATCGCCCGCCTGGCTGCTCGGGGATCAACGCGTGTACCGGTTGGGCGGCACCCCACTGCGCCGAAAAGCGCCGCAGGCTCATCGACGACGACACTCCCGGAAAGATGAAATGCAGCGGTAAGGCGGACGGGACTTCGTCGGTCCTGCCAGGGCTTTCGGTATCGAGTAACTCGGCGACTTTTGCAATGGTCGTGTGGTTGTTGGCAAACGACGTAGGCGACAGCGCAACACCGAACGTCCGCTGAACATCGGAGATCAGCCGGGCCGCCAGGAGTGAATGACCGCCCATATCGAAGAAATCGGAGTTGACGTCGGTAACAGGCATGCCCAGCAGATCAGCCCACAACGCGGCTACGCGCCTTTGCGTGTCGGTGCGCGGACGCTGGGCGCCGATGCGGCCCGTTGCCGGCGCGGAGGGTGCCGGCAGTGCGGCTTTGTCCAGTTTCCCGCTCACAGTCTGTGGTAACGCGCTGAGGTGCACAAAAGCGCTGGGAATCATGTGCTCCGGCAGGCGGCGACGTAACCAATTACGTGCCGCGGCGTCGGTTGGGGACCCCGCCTCGCCGACGATGTACGCAACCAACCGCTGTTCGCCATTGGGCGCCTCGCGAGCGACCACTGCGCAGCATCCCACCTTTGGGTGTTCGCACAAGGTGGACTGGATTTCGCCCGGCTCGATGCGAAAACCGCGAATCTTGACCTGGTCGTCGTAGCGGCCCAGGTGTTGTATTCGTCCGTCGGGCAAGAATTTGCCGCGATCGCCTGTGCGGTACATTCGCCCGCCGACATGGAACGGATCGTCTCCGTACCGACGCGCTTGCTCGCCGGGGCGATTGAGATAGCCACGACCCACCGCGACGCCACCGATGGCGATTTCCCCGGGGACACCGACCGGTTGGAGTCGCCCGTGGGGGTCGATGACATACATCCGCACGTTCGGCAATGGCCTACCCACCGTGACGATGTCTGCCTCGGCGAGCCGCGCGACGCTGGCGATGACCGTGGTCTCGGTGGGGCCGTAGGTATTCCAGACCGCTCGGCACCGTCGCAGCAGCGCCCCAGCGAGCCCGTGGGTGAGCGTCTCACCGATAGACGCCGCTATGAGACGACGATCGCCACACCAGCCGGCGGCCACGACGGCCCCCCAGGTGGTTGGTGTCGCCATCATGTAAGTCGCACGGCTGTCTGCAATCAGCCGCGTTAGAGCAGCGGGATTCAGTGCCTGCGCGGCAGTGGCAAGCACCAGGCGTGCTCCGCGCGCCAGCGCACAAAAGATGTCGCCGAGCGCGACGTCGAAGCTAATGGACGCCACCGACAGTACGGTGTCGGAGCCAGTGACGCCGAACTCGCGAAACATGGTCTGCATCAGATTCGCTACGCTGCGATGCTCAATGAGCACTCCCTTCGGGCGACCCGTGGAGCCGGACGTGTAGATCACGTAGGCGAGGTCGGCAGGAGACGCGGTTTTTGACGGGGCAGCGCGGGGCGCGCGCGGCTCCACAGCGCGCAGGTTGATGACGGTGGTCGTGACCGCGTCGCCGCCCGTCGGCAGCTGACGATCGGTCAGAACGATGCTCGCGCCGGCGTCGTTGATGCAAAAGGTGTTCCGGGCGATCGGCTGGCACGGGTCCAGTGGCAGAACTGCAGCGCCCGATTTGAGAATCCCCATGATGGCCGCCACCAGGTCAGGAGTGCGGTCCATGAGCACCGCCACCACCGAGCCGGTCCCGGCGCCCGCCTCCAACAACCGCGATGCGATGACCGCCGCGCGATCGTCCAATTGCCGATACGTCAGCGTCGTGTCGCCGACCTCGACCGCTACCGCGTCCGGCGTGCGTTCGACCTGCGAGCTGATGAGTTCATGCACGCACTCGGAGTGCGACGAAATACAATCTTGGACAGCCAGATTCCGGCTGAGCCGACGTTGGCGCTCGTCCGAGGTAACCATGCCATTCAAAAAGATCGCTCAGGCGATGACGACGCCTTTCGGGCGGCCCGTGGACCCTGACGTGAATTCCATATATCCCCGGCAGGGATTGTTAACGGAGCAGCCAGTGTCGACCCGTCCGACCTCGTCGGCTCTTCAGCGAGCGCTTGCGACCACAGCTCCTTATATGACGGGCGCCCGTCCGGTGACGTCTGCGCGTTAGCGTCCGGACGCTCACCGGTGACCGTTTCCACACGCGCGACTACATCCATCGAGACAGGCCGTGTATTCACGAACGACATATGCTCCTCCGAACGCAAGCAGGCACCCCAAGAACAGGCCACCGGTAATCGCAGTGTTTCTCTAAAGGAGCTATTATACCGCAGGTGTATCTAAGACAACCAGTCACATACGACTAGTCGTAATACGAGCGTGATAGGCGACTTGGAGTTGGTCGACCACTATCACGACAGCTCGGTCGCCACGCCCACGGGAGTCCTGATCTGTTCAGAGCGCATCGCGCCAGCCGGTCCCATTCAAGGTCTCATCCACCACCCAGGCCCCACTTCACGGTGTTCCAGAATCACCTGACAAGTTCCATGCTGCCCCTGATACTCGCCACATCGACCGCCAGTACGCCCAATCCGGCTAACCGCCAACCAAAGCCGTATCCCGAGCTCACCGTGGCACACTCAGCGCATCCCCCCGGGATAGCCCATAATGATCGCTCTAGTCGGGAAAGCCTATGCTGCTAGTTTTGACTCAGCCCCGTTCTCGATTCGCTGAGCTGACGAGGCTATCCGGCGCATCGAAGTACGGGAGCCTACAAGTGAACGACCCGTTCTACAGCATCGCGGCAATGAATGCGCTCTTCTCGTCAATGGCGTGGTGTGCCGCCAAGGCTAATCTGTGGTCGATACTGACAACCTTGACGTTTGCGCTAATTTGGCCGTTCGTCAACGGGTTCCTAGAAGGAAACCTACTTCTCACGATCAGTCACAACCATGGAATAACGGTATCGGACTTGTTATCGGTCCTGGCAGCAGGGATCGCACTTACTCAGACGATTAGGATCCGCCGAGCCATGCGCCGCGATCGGTCCGCGACCGAACAGGGCAAAATTACCGAAAAGCTCTGAGCGACATGCTGGCCGAAGATCGAACTACGAAGTTTCGACGGGCTCCTAGTTTTGGTGCGGTACGAAAGTATAGTTGGAGTCCTCGATGCGAAACACCTGCGCCACGACCGTGGTCGAAATCGCGACGGAGGCGGCACAGTTCGCAAAGGGTCGTTTGCCAGCACGACAACGCTGCTGCGGACGCCGCGTTCGAAGTGTTGATGAACCTAGCTAGTCACCGGATCAAGTTGCGGCGCCTGCATCCTCAGCTCAGATATCAACTGATGCCCCTGTTGCCGGTATCGGGCGACGTTAGCGAGTTTGACATCTTCGTATCCACGCACCATATCCGGTAGTTCGGCGATGCGGACCGCGAGGGCGTGGTTTTCCGGAGCCATGACCACGGCGACAGCGTCCATCCACGCTCGGTACTCCACAATCAACTGCCGTTCCAATCGACGTATTCGGTTGTGGCCGAAGGGATCCAAAAAGCTGCCACGGAGAAACCGCAGGGTGGCGAGCGCCCGAAAGAACGGCCGCACCCATGGCCCCAAGGTGAGCTTCCGATTCATGCCCATCGCCCGCAGGAACGGCGGATGCAGCTTGTAGGACACGCGCGCGTTCGACCCGAATGCCTCGCGCACCCGAGCGTCGACCTCTTGGTCCAGGCAGAGTCGGGACACCTCGTACTCATCCTTATATGCCATGAGCTTGTGCAGATTTCGAGCGACACTCCTGGTCAGGTCGTCAAGGCCGGGCGCCTGCGTTGCTTCTGCGACACGAATCCGCTCGACGAACTCTGCGTAGTGTTGGGCGTATGAGCGACTCTGATAGGCGATCAGATCGGAGACGCGCACCGCGATGTCCTCGGCGAGCGGCGATTTGGGTACTGCCCGAACTATCGCTGCAATGCGACGGGCATCGTGCGATAAGGACTTGGGCCGAGGCTCTTCTCGCAATTGCGCGACGGCGGCGTCCAAATCGGCTGGTGCAGCGACGGCTTGCCGACCACGGCGGAATGCCTGCAGATTCTCTTGCACCTTAATGTCGCTGCCGCGAATGGCTTCCTCGATGTGCTGGGCGCGCAGGGGGAGTCTGCCGGTCTGGTACGCCGCACCCACCAACAGCATGTTCGCGAACTGATCCTGGCCGAACAAGGTGGTGGACAGCTTACGGGCGTCGAGGATGACGGCGTGCTTGGCGCACGTGGCCTCGAGTATCGGCGCTATCGCCTGACTGATTGCCGGGAACGCCGTGTCGGGGTCGACCACCATACGGCCGGTTGGCACCGCCGACGAAGAGATAACCGCAACCGTGCGGTGCGGATCGGCAGCGACCAGGTAGCGAGCCTCGGCCGCGACCAACAAATCGCAACCTAGGTACAGGTCGCATTGGCCCTCGCCGGCGCGGTGCGCCACCGCTGTTGATTGATCGAAGATCTTTATGTCGGAAACCACCGGTCCGCCTTTTTGGGCTAGGCCGGTCTGGTCCAGAGTCCGAACGTAGCGACCTGCAATCGTCGCGGCTGCGGCCAGTGTCTGGGCGACCGTGACGACACCGGATCCGCCGATGCCTGTGATTCGGGTGGTGTGCGGCTCGGCGGCCATTTGAGCCGGTTCGGGGAGATCAGCAGTCTTGAGTCCCCCCAACGCCACTTTGGCGGCGCTCGAGTGGCTGGGCACTATCGTCATGAAGGCCGGGCAATCTCCTTTGAGGCAAGAGAAGTCGAAATTGCACGATGATTGGTCGATCCGGGTCTTCCGACCGAACTCAGTATCCATCGGCTGAACCGACAGGCAATTCGACTTGGCGCCGCAGTCCCCGCAGCCCTCGCACACCCGCTCGTTGATCATGACGCGTTGAACGGGTTGATCTACTTTGCCGCGCTTGCGCTTACGGCGCAGCTCGGTAGCGCATTCCTGATCATGGATGACGACCGTGACACCAGGGGTGGCTGCCAGCGTCCGCTGCGCCTCGTCCAGACGATCACGATGCCAGCAGCGCACTCCACGTGGTAAATCTTTGCGACGGTAGCGTTTCGGGTCGTCGGTGGTGATGATGATCCGCGTGACCCCCTCTGCAAGCAATGCCCGCGCAAGATCTTTCACGGTGAGTGCGCCTTCGGGCTGCTGACCACCCGTCATCGCGACCGCGGAGTTGTAGAGGATTTTGTAGGTGATGTGAGAGCCAGCTGCGACGGCGGCGCGCACCGCGAGGCTGCCGGAATGATGAAAAGTGCCATCTCCCATGTTCTGGATCAAATGGGACTGGCGGACAAAGGGACTCATTCCGATCCACTGCGCGCCCTCGCCGCCCATCTGAGTCAGCCCGGTGACGCTGCCGACCTGTTTCTCGTCCATGAGTGTGACGAGACCGTGGCACCCGATGCCCGCGCCCACCAACGAGCCATCAGGCACTTTCGTCGACGAATTGTGCGGACACCCCGAACAGAAATAAGGGCTGCGAGTTATCAAGGGAAGCGCCAGCAGCGATTTCGTTGATTTGCGCCGGTCGAGCCACTCCCGGATAGAAGGAAGCTCACTGTGGCCCAGCAGAATTTCCGCAAGCACCGGAGCGATCGTGTCGGCGGTGAGTTCGCCGTTGATTGGGAAGACCGGGCCGTCCTCGATATTCCGCTTGCCGACGATCAACGGGCCGCCCTGACCGTGACCGTAAAGCAGGTCGCGGGCCGCGGTTTCAATGAAGGGCCGTTTGTCCTCCACCACGATGATTTTTTGCAGTCCTGTGGCGAAGGCATTCAGCGTGCGCGGCTCAATGGGGTCGATCATCGCCAGCTGAAGCAGGCGAACTCCGTGTTGCGCCACCTCTATATCGTCAAGACCCATCCGCCGCAAAGCCTCGCGGACGTGTAGGAACGTGGGTCCGCTGGCGATGATCCCGATTTGGTCGACCGCACCGTGCGCGGTGACGATGTCGAGTCTGTTTCGCGCGGCGTAGTCGAGTGCAGCCTGACGACGTTCGCCGTCGCGACTGCGTTCCAGAACTCCGAGCATTGGTTGCAACAACTTTGCCGTCACTACGTGGTCTACCGCGCGTACGGGTCCCACGGGGATTACGCGGCCGGGGGCGACATCGACCGTCATAGAGCCATCGGCAACGTCGGTCGATATCTTGAGCGCCACCCATAGGCCGCTGGCTCGTGACATGGCCGCGGCATGCACGCCAAGGTCCAGGATCTGTTGAGGGTCCGCGGGGTACAGCGTGGGAATGCCCAGATCGGCGAGCAACCGTTCGGATGCGCCGGGCACCGTCGATGACTTCGCTGATGCGTCGTCACCGACGAAGAGAAGAGCTCCGCCGTTGGCGGGCACGCCCATAAGAACGTTATGCCGGAACGCATCCGACGCCCGATCCAATCCTGGCGATTTTCCGTACCAGAACCCGATGACGCCGTCGACCGTGCATCCCTGCGACGCCGACGCGAGCTGGCTCCCCTGAACGGCCGTAGCTGCAAGCTCTTCGTTGACGCCCGGCTGGAAGATGATGCCGTACTCGTCCAGTAGGGCTCGGTGGCGGTCGAGCTCCATGTCGTATCCGCCCAGGGGCGAACCTTCGTAGCCGGATATGAAACCGACGGTGTTGCGGCCTACCCGCCGCTCGGCGCGCATAATCTCCACCGGTAGGCGTGCCAGAGCTTGTAAGCCTGTTAGCCGCACGAGGTCTGCCTGCGTCGGCGGCTTCAGATCGGCCATGGTCGGCGTCGACAACGTGCCCCCTCAGGGAAAAGATTTGGCTCTGTTTCAACTATCAATCAGTGTTCGTCTCGCCGGCTTCGTCGAAACGGGCAACAAATCGAAGCGCTGGCGAAGAAACGCGGCAAGGCGCAGCGGGATTGCAATAAGACTCAATAGGGCGAACGGCACATATTCGACGAACAAGAGCCAATGCCGTACGTTCAGGTAGAGTGCGCCCAGCACAAAATCCCGGCCGAAGGCGATCAGGATGTAAGTCGTGGCCAGGAAGAGCACTGGCCGCCACAGACGTCCCAGGTTGCGCGTTCCGATTCCGAAGGACAGCAGCACCAGCAGATAGGTGCCGAACAGTGCGGCCAGGAAGAACAACAAGATGCCGCCCTGCAGCGGAATCTGGACGATGACGACGCCCAGCCAGACGACCAACCCGATATGGGCCTGAAGCGCGGCGGCGAAGGCCAGGCCCAAGACTCGCGCCCGGCGCGCCAGCCCGGCAAACGCTGGGCCGAACAGGATGGCCATCGCGCCGCCGACATAGGAAAGCCAGAAGAAAAGAAACGACCAGCGCGCCGTATAGCGCACTGCCTGCCCGATGCCGTCGGGACCGGTGCCGTAACCAGCCAGAACAGCCACGGCAAGCGCGAGTGCGCCGCCGAGCGCGCCGACCATCCAAGCCCATGCCGGATCATGTCTGCGCGTCATCGCGCGCCCGCTGCCCCGGCTTTGCCGCCGCAGACTACGAGAACGACGGCCATTGCGTGGCAATCGGCGTGCGAAAGCGACAAAGACGAGCTGAGCCAGCCTTGGTGTTGTGCCCGCTCGGCGAGCGCTCCGCTCAGACGAAGCAGCGGCAGCGGACCATCCCGCGTCACCTCGATTTCGCGCCAGGGAAATGGCATGTCGGGTTCTGCGAAAGCCTTGATCACTGCCTCCTTGGCCGCGAACCGGGCCGCCAGTCTGTGCACCTGGCTGCGGCCTCGGCAGTCGCTGATTTCGCTCGCCGTGAAAACCTTGCGCAGGTACCGGTCTCCGAAAGCCGCCAGCGAGTCCTGGACATCCTCAATGGCCACGACATCGCATCCGACGCGGACGCGGTGCCCGTCAACCGTGCCGGGCAAGGTGATCATGTACTCGCCGTAATCGTCGCGGTGACACCGCATTTCCTGCACCGTTACGACTCTCTCCGGCGAGCCGACTGCTATCGCACGTGACATCACGCAGACGTCTTGATTAGGCCTTCGACTACCTGCGCGATGTTGTGTACGGAAGCAAAGGTGCACTTCTTGAGCACTTCATCGGGAAACTCGACGTCGAATGCAGCCTCGAGCGCAAGCATGACGTCCACCGACGCATGGGACGTCAGGCCGAGCTCGTAGAGGTCGGCTTGATCGTCCACCTCATGTGGATCGACGGCCATACGGCCATGAGCGGCTAAGACGTCACGAATCTGGGTCTGTATCACACGCTTTCCTCATATCTCTGCTGTCGGTCTACTCGTTAGCCGGTGTGTTGGGTCCTGCGAAGACTCCGTGGGCGGAACGTAGCTCCCGGTCGCCTTGAGCCGCTTGCGAGCGGCGCGGCGGTAACCGTAGAAGTCCGACATAAATGCCGTGCTGCCGTACAGCCAGTCCAAGGGTTCTCGCATGTCGTCCGCATAGCCGATGGAGTAGGAGCCGCGCTGATAGCCCATCAGTCTGAGCAGCCCCTCGGGAAGAGTGCGCGCGATCTCGGGCGGGCAGGCCAGATACTGGTTTTCCTCCTGCCGCAGCCAGCCGAGCGAATAGCCCACATTCATCCCGATCCGGCTGGTCTCGGTGGTGTTGGCGCCCGCGCCGTGGAATATCGAGCCCAGGTACACCAGGACCGAACCCTTGGTCATGACGGCCGGGGACGACAGGGCGGGTTCAACCTCGTCGGGATCGTCCTCCCACTGGTGGCTGCCCACCACCATCCGTGTCGCACCCATCTCTTCGGTGAAGTCGGTCACGGCCCACATGGTGGCCACCTCCGCTTCGAAGCCCCTCGGGAACTGGTAGCGATCGAACGACCACTGATCCCGATGGATCATCTGCGCCGGCGCACCGGGTGCGATTGTGACCAGCTGGGTCAGATCGATCTGGAAGGTGCTGGCGTGGTCGCCCAACACGAGGTCAAGCGTGTCGATGATCGTAGGGTCGGTGATGAGTGAGCGAGCGGTTGGCGAACGGGCGATCAGAGCTCCGATGCGTTGGTTAGTTGCGCCCAGGAAGTCGGTGTTGCCTCCGCCGGTGGCTGCGAGGTACGGCTCGAGTTCGGCCCGTATCTGATCCATCGTTTTGGGTGGTGCAAGGTCTGCGATGACCACACACCCGTCTTCGTTGAGCACCTTCGCGATGTCTGCCGCCGAAGGACGCGAACCGACTGTCCGTACTGCCATAGGCATATCTCATACAGTACGGGATTATATAAGGATAGTTCAATGACTATCGGTCGGTTTAAGTACGGGCTTCCATGCTGAGCAGGGGTGTCACGACAGATGCTCCCGTTCCGATTTGGCGTCCCGGCCGCGGTTGCGCCAACCATGTCGGCGTGGCGGGACCGGGCCCGTATGGCCGAGCGTCTGGGTGACTCGACCCGGTACGTTTGTGACCATCTTGACGCCCAGTTCGAGCCTCTGGTAGCCCACGACCGCGGTCGCCGAGGCGACCTCGGGTCACGTCGTGTTGAACAACGACCTCCGCCACCCCGGTGGGCGAGAATACCGAGCGTGCAGCACCTACAAGAAGGCGTGACCGAGCGCGGCGTGCTCGGTGCGGTGCTCGACCACGCCGATCGAGCCCCGGATCGGCCCGCTGTCACGGACCTGGATCGCGCTTTGACCAGGGGCGAGTTGCGCGCCGCAGCTGGGAGAGTGGCCGCTGGCTTGCTTCAGAAAGGCGTCCAGCCCGGGGATCGGGTTGCCCTGCTGATCGGCAATTCTGCGGACTTCGTGGTGGCGGCATTAGGCTGTCTGTGGGCGGGGGTCGCGTTCGTTCCGCTGGCGATCACCGATCCAGATCTCCGCCGTGCGCAGATCGTGGCTGACTGCCGGCCCGCACAGGTGATCACCGCAGGCTCGGACCAAGCGGCGCCATCGGGACTTCCCGTCGGCACGGGCTGGACCTCCCTTTCGGCGTTGAGCGTCGCAGATGGGCGCACGCCACCACCCGTAGCGGGCCCCATCTCATACATCATTTACACGTCGGGGACGACCGGTGTCCCCAAGGGCGTGCAGATTTCCCCGGAGGCCTTTTTGACCGCAGTCGAAGCATGCGCCGACGCCGTCGGACTCACCGCGGACGACCGGGGCCTATGCGTTTCGCCCGTGCACTTTGACGGGTCCTTCTCTGCCATCTTTCCTCCGCTCGTGCGCGGCGTCCCCCTGGTCATCCCCGACCGGGAAGCCCTCCTGTTCCCAAGCAGGTTCTTCTCGATTGTTGTCAGCCAGGGGATCACGGTGACCAGCTTCTCTCCCAGCTACCTCCGGTTGCTCCGGGCCAGCGGCCGCCTGGCGCGGTTGGCTGAATCACCGCTCAGAGTGATAGCCCTGGGCGGCGAAGCGCCGTCCACAGCCGATATCAGGGCGGTGTGGGCCGCCAGTCCGGGACTGCGGGTGGTGAACCGGTACGGCCCGACCGAGACGACCATCGCCGTCGCCCATCTGGAACTGACGCCCGAGTTGCTCGACGCGGGGATGGTACCGATCGGTCATCCTCATCCCGGGAGCTCGTTCCACCTCGTTGATGAGCACGGAAGGCTAGTGGATCGTCCTGGAGTGGTCGGCGAATTGTACATCGGCGGGTTGCAGCTCATGGCTGGATATCTGAACGACCCGGCGCTGAGCGCAGCTGTGCTGCGGACGGACGTCATCGAAGGAACCACCCTCTACCGCACTGGTGACCTCGTCTTCCGCGATGACCGGGGCAACTACGTATACGTGGGGCGTTCGGACAGCGTCATCAAGCGACATGGTGTGAGGATGTCGCTGGTCGAGGTGACCGAGGCGCTCGGTGGTATCCGCGGGGTCGCATCCGCGGCGTGCACGACCTTCGACCTGGAGGGCGATGTGGGGGTCGTCGCATTCGTGGTGCCGGACGGCGAGCTAACCCCTGTCGCCGTCCGCAAGGCCGCCAGCGAACGGCTCCCGGAAACGATGCTGCCCGATCAATTCGTCTTAGTGGCCGACTTGCCATTGACCTCTTCCAGCAAGGTCGACGAGCGACGGCTACTGAAGGAGGCTGGCTTGTCTCCGCCGAACGAAGGGGCCTGAGCCGTCAGTGTCGTTGCAACTCAGTTACATAGAGATCGACTCGCTATGCCGAGTCCTTCCACGAGAACCTGCTTGTCTCGTCAATGCCTAGATGGAAATACCCATCCGGCACCATTAGGAATCGGATGTGCGACGTCTGCGGGTGCGCCCCGCCCGGGCTTTATGCGGCGGCACTTGGCGGGCATACCGACCATCACGTTAACTACCCTCTTACATACTAAGCGATTTACTGATAAGCTAGAGCAGACTGTTAGTCCAATATCCATCCATACACCTGGGGATGTCACCCCCGCGATCTGCGGCACATGCCCGCACCTTGGTGCCATCCGGCGGCACGGGCGCGTGCTGCGTCGACGTGTTCCGGGCACGTGCGGTGTCTGGCAACGCCTAACCCCGAATGAAAGGACGTGACCACCGATGAACACCTACGCCAACCGACGCCACCGCTACGGCGACTGGCGCGACATGACCGTAGAAGAACTGCCCGAGTGGCTGCGCCTCCAACTCAGGTCATGGTGGCGCCACGTGACACTCATGGACCTATACGACGACCACCAAACGAAGGGTGGGCTCCACCCACGACGAGGCAGAACGGCTGGAGCTGCTGGCGGTAGCGAATCGCCGAAGACACTTCAAAGAACGGCGCTAGGTTACATCGCCTAAGCCGATGGTGAACTCGGTCGTCATCGACTTGACCAGCGACAGATTGCCGCGTCTCAGAAACTCGGCCGGATACTCGACGTTAGGACAGGTACCACGCCAGACCGTCTCAACGTGACGGATGACTCTCCGATGATCCTTAACCGCGCCGTGAACGGGTATTGATGCGCGTCGAAGGCATCGACAAGGCGGGCAGAATGAATTGACCCCGTCGGTCGCTGGATGCGCCATTTCTCGCCGTTGAAGCGGCAGTCGTGATCATCAACCCGGCCGACATACTGGACAACATGTACATCCCCGCCCATTTCGCCGCCGACGAGCAGGCCGTCGACGACGTGCTCACTCACCATGGTGCCGCTGACCTGATCACTGCAACACCCGAGGGCGTAGTCGCTACTACGCTGCCGTTCGTCTATGACCCGGGCATGAGGACCCTTCGTGGTCATCTCGCCCGCAGCAATGACCAGTGGCGGCGCCCGGTAATTGGCGAGGTTCTGGTCATCGCGCGGGGACCAGATGCGTACATTTCCCCGGGCTGGTACCCGAGCAAAGCGGAGCACGGACGTGTGGTGCCCACCTGGAACTAAGTCACTGCGCACGTCTATGGGCCACTCGCGGTGCACGATGACCCGGCCTGGGTCGAACAGAATGTGCGTGATCTAACCGGACGCCATGAGGCTGGGCGACCGCAATCATGGTCCGTCGACGACGCACCGCCACAGTTCATCGAGGGTCTACTGCGCGCCATTGTGGGAGTGGAATTGCTGATCACCCGCATCGAGGCCAAGTTCAAGCTCAGCCAGAACCAAACAGCCGCTGACGTTGATGGCGTGATCTCAGGATTAATCACCAACGGGCACGAGACACCGCCCAAGCGGTGCAGCGAGCGCGACGGGCATGAGATCGATTGCGCTTTAATGACTCCCCGCACGCACCTCCCAAACTCGCGTTGCCGCGTCACCTGAGGACAAGTGGGCTGGTTCCGGTTCAAGCTTTCACAAGCAGTTCATGGCGGGGCACGTGCGTGCGGTAAGAATCGCCGGTCGTGGCGTGCTGCCTCGGCTACGATCGCCGGGTGCAAGCGGGGGCAACTGACGCGACGTCGGGGGGAGATTACGAGCAGCTGGTCCGGCGCCAGCGTGCTGAATTGCAGGATGCGTACTTAAAGGGGGTGCGCCGGCTGCGGTGGGACGCAGGGCGTCTCGCCGCAGAACGCGAACGGCGTCTTCGGGAGCTGCTGGTGTGGGCCGCCGATCGTTCGCCGTTCTGGCGGGAACGACTGGCAGGCCGCGATCTGCCGAGTTTCACGGAGTCCGACCTCCCCTCTCTGCCGGTCCTGACCAGAGCCGAGATGATGGCGGAGTTCGACAGGGTAGTCACGGTCCCGGGGTTAACGCTTGCCCGGGTTCAACAACACGTCGATCAGTTGGACGGAGACGGCTACCTGGACGACGAGTACCGGGCAATCGTCACGTCTGGATATACAGGAACCGAAGCAGTCCATGTCTACGGCTGGGACGCGTTCGTCACCTTCGTGATGCAGGGCTCGCGCTGGACCGGGCGACGCGGCGAAGCCCCGGATGCGGTGCTGGCCCAGGCCTTCTCGACCAGCGCGCGGCACGAGTCGGGGATATTTCACGCCTTCAGCACCTTCGAAAGCGGAGGGCCGGCATCGCACTGCTTCGGCGGCACGCAACCCCTGGATGACATTGTCGAAGGCCTCAACAACGCGCGTCCGGCGGTGCAGGCCCTCCAGGCGTGGCCGAGCCTTATGCGGGAGCTGGCTTTGGAGGCGATTAAAGGACGCCTCACCATCAAGCCAGCCTGGGTCAGCGTCGCGGGCGAGGTCTGCACCGAGCCGGTGCGAGCGGCAGTCCGCGCAGCATGGGGATTCGAGCCCTCGGAGTTTTGGGGCTGCTCAGAGGGGACGTATGCCTTTCCATGCGGCGTCGGAGAAGGCATGCATGTCGCCGACGATCTGGTGATTCTCGAGCCGGCGGATGCCGATGGCAACGTCGTGCCATACGGGCAACCCGCGGAACGGCTGCTGTTGACCAATCTGTTCAACCTGACGCAGCCGCTGATCCGCTACGACCTCGTCGACGCAGTGACGATGTCCGACGAGCCGTGTCCGTGCGGTTGTGCTCATCGGCGCATCACCGCGGTCAACGGTCGTATCGACGGCGTGTTCGAGTATGAAAGTGGTGCTGTGGTGCCCCGGGCGGCCTTCGAGCAGACTGTGCTTGCCACGCCCGGCGTCGCGAACTTCTTCGTGGGCAAGACGCAACGTGGTGTCGACGTGTCCGTGGTGACCGACGGTTCATGCGGCCTTCAGCATCTGCGGACGGAACTGATCGACGTGCTACGCCGGCACGGCGCGCCGGAGTCGGACGTCGGTGTGCAAGAGGTCGGTTCTATAGACCGACTGTGGTCGGGAAAGTCCAAGCAGTTCGACGCCAGCTGATCTAGCGAACTGCTCGCGAGGACGTCCACCGACTGGGCGTGGTACCTGTGGGCGGTGAGTGGAGGTAGGCCATCAGTCGACGTGATTCGCCGTGTACTTGCAGAACACGCAGGCGGGTCACCGGGGGTGGGTGGCTGGTACTCTGTCTAATCCTTGCAGGGGCACCGGGGAAGAACATGTCGGGAGGCTCAATTCGCTTCCGATCCCATTACGCGCGAATAGGCTTGGAATTCCCCGCATCGTCGGTGCCGGTTGGACGTTAAGGACATTGGCTAGTAGCGACGGACTAACGTCTAGGACATCGACCTTCTTGCGCGACGGATCTGGCGAGATACCAGCGCCGTAGGCCAGCAAGATCCCCTCTGCAATGTGGTAGGCGGTGTTGCCTCCGCCGACTATTCGGCGCGCTGCCAGCCCGAGTTCGGCTGGCGTCCCGACCAATTCGCTGTCGGCCCCCAACGGCCTATAACGCAATCGGGTGTGTTGACCAGAATCCGCATCGAGATTGGTCGATGACGGTTGCGGCAGCAACGTGCGCCTCGTAAAGGTTGCGGTCTTCCCCTCCCGCCTGCAAGGAAAGACGGGGGAGCTGAACAGCTGCTGCCCGTCGTCGGTTCTTATCGACTCCACCGGTGTGATCGCCTCTCGCGCTGCCGCCTCATCAGCGAAGACGAGCGAAATGCCGGGGAACATCGCCAGGCCTGACTCAGCGGATTGCAAACCGAGTCGGGATAGGAGTTTTGCGGGATTCTCGAGGACAAACAGGTCTCGATCACTGAATGCTCCCGTCGGTATTGGGCCCTGGCCCATGCTCGCCGCAACCACCAACATCGACTGGGGATTGGCAGCAAGATATTTCCGAATACGACCCAACTGCCGATCGGTGTAATCCATCGCGGTCATGATGAAACCGCCGTACACGTCGTCGGTAACGTATTCGTAGGACTCCGTGTAGTCCGGCATGGCGTCGCCCCAATAGCGGTGCATCATGGCGGCCACATGGTTGGTGAAAAAGATGCTGAGGCGAGGCCGATACTTGCGATGCAGACGCCAATACAGGTCGAAGGCGGGAAGAACCTGGAGCGCCGGTCGCCGGGCCTTGTAACGGCTATCGCGTTTCTCGCTGACGAGGTGGGCGGCGAGGGTATGGGCAGATCCAGGCGTAAGGCCGCGCCGAGCAAGGTCAAGACTCTCGGCGAGTAGTGCCTTTCGTTTCAGCGGCGCGTCCAATGAGAAACGGAGCCCGACGTTCATCGCAAGATTGAATCGTTGGAATTTCTGTAGCGATGCAGGATAAGTCCTGCTGTCTTGACTGAAGGTGTCAGGAATATAGAAACCACCACTACGGAACTGTCGCGCTGGCCAGCTTTGCATAGGGCCAAAGATTCCCACGCTCAGACCCGCTCGATCTGCGACGTCCCAGATCGGGTCGCCACGAAACGTGGCAGGGTCTTGACCTATGTCGAAGGAGTTGTGGTCATAAGTCGACATGTGCAACGTGGGCCATGTCCGCCACGGACTCAGGTGTGCTGAATCGTCGTGATGTGTCGTCAAGCACTGCCCCCCACTCACCAGTGCGGCCATGTGGGAGCCGGGTCGCCGCTCGATGTAATAGTCGACTACACGCCACGGGACCTCATTAAGCTCATAGAGGATGACGTCCCTCTTAGGTCCCCGCAGCGTGTCCTCCCCCTTGGTCATCACTTCCCCTTCCCTATAGAAGCCGGGTCAAAGGTCGTGTTTCCATCCACCCCGGCGAACACCCGCTCAAGCGAGCATGGAGTCCGTTCGGAGCGAGAACCTTGCCTTTCGGGCAAGGTTGTCGAACATCTGAACCTCTTTTTGTGTTCCGATCGCGCGCTCAATATGCTCCCGATCCACGACAGACCGCGCCGATGGTCTTCGCCGCGGTCGCCAAATCGCTTAGCATCGACCAGTTCCCGACGTAGGACAGTTCCAGCCGAACCGAGTTGTCCCGGTCGTCGCGGCCATACTCCCGGCGGCTACCGCACAGCCGATGGTTTGTAGTTCTCCCGCCGACGACACCGGCTCCCCCGGCAGTGCGGTCACGAACGACATGTGCTCCTCCTAAGGGAAGCAGGCCGACGCAGATGCGGCCAGGATTACCGCGGCGCCTCTGGTGCCAGCTGAGACTGCCGACGCACCTGCAAAGCCATAATACATACTATTTGGCGTCATACGCGCAAGAACCGAACTTCCAGTCATGAATTGTATGCTATGCATGCGTAGGCCCGGGATGGCTGGGGTAGAGCAGACTGCAGACCGCTCGAAGATTCCGACGCAGAGAGCGGCCCCAAAGGGTCAGGGCACCAGTTCGTGCCGCCGTAGCCACCCGAGCCTGCACCGCCGCGGCCCGACCGGTCCCACAAACTGCGGTGCCGACCTGTCGGTAGTGACCGACGGTTCATGCGACCGCCAGCATCTGCGGATGGAACTGATCGACGTGCTCCGCGGGCACGGCGGACTGGATTCGGACGACGGTGTGCAAGAGGTCGGTTCTATAGACCGACTGTGGTCGGGAAAGTCGAAGCAGTTCGACGCAAGGTGATCTCGCGAGGTGCTCGTGGGGTGACGTCCACCGACTGGGCGTGGTACCCCGGGGGCGGTGAGGGGAGATGGGGCATCGTCGACGTGATTCGCCGTGTGCTCGCACAACACGCTCCTTTAGCGGTGGATCCGAATACTGTTGCCAGTACATACGATCCATCACCTGTCGGGAATGGCTCGTGGCGGGCGAAGAAGCGCAGGATGACGCAACAGGTCGGCACGGTCGCGGGCGTTGCGGTCAGCGACCCTCGCGTCGCAAAGCCGTTTCAACGTCCGCTTCGGCGCTAACGAGGTCAGCCAAAGCAGCTGCCACGACTCATTTGGCGTCTCCCGCAGAGTCCTCAGCGCCTGCTTGATGGCGGCGCGGACGTCATGCAGATCCGTCGTAACCCGGGTCGGGTCGACGCTGACGCACGCGAACGACATTGCGTTCGCACGGGTATCACCCTCCGTCCGCTCGCTCATGGGGAGTTGCAAGGTGACGGCGCCGTCACCGGCACGTCGGCGCCCCATGCGCTCCCCGAGTTTCGCAGCCAACCCGGCCACCAGCGCGTTACTCGTTCCGCCAAGAGCCTTCGCACGGGCATCCCAAACATCGAGGTCGATGTAAATCGTGACACCCGGCACGACGATAGGGTCATCGTGGTCGCCTGCACGAAGCGCGATGGGTCGCGATGCTGGTGATCGGGCACTAGCATGCCAAAGACGGCGGCGGTGTTTTGCCGCTGCTACAAGCGCCCGGGCAACCTCAGGCGTGTCCCGCGCTGCCTGGCGCGCATCCTGAACCACCGCGGGCAGTCGCGTCCGGGAATGCGGTGCTGGATAGCCAAGATTGCGCGTGTTGCCTAGGACCGCATCAAGTACCGCGACGTGGAGCCCGAGGCCGTCGACCAGGTAGTGGGAAATCACCAGGCTGACAGCGGTCGAGCCGTCCATAAGTGGAAGGACGCCGAGACGCCAGCCTGGCCCACATTCGGGATCAGTAGGTAGTTGTGCGCGTTCATCGGCCCAGTCGCTAAGTTCAGCGCGTGGACGGGCGCATTCGGCGATATCGATGTCTGACGGCCCCCGGTCTGAGACCCACCGATGCCGGGCGAAGGGCAGCGGAGAACGCTCGATGCGCCGTCCCAACAGGCCGTATCCGAGATTGTGGTGAAACGTTTCAGCCCATCGAAGTCGATAGCGCGCTCATACACCCACACAAATTGGAGGACTAGGTTCCTGCCGGTAGCGCGATGCTCCGCGAACATGGCATGGTCGATGAACGCCAGCTGATTGTCTGGCCGCCCATCGCCGTTGGTTGCGCGGCTCTCAAAGACCCTGCGTGCCGGGGCGTATCCGGACTGGCACTGATCAGCCTCCGACGACGCCGATCGATTCGCCCGTCACGCCCTTTGGAGCGTACGCCTCGTCACGGAGGGCGACCCTGGCTCTGCCCACCATGGCCTTGTCCAGGGCCTGGTCGATGTCGGCGATGACGTCGTCGATGTGCTCGATGCCGATAGACAGGCGGATCGTCTCCGGCCGGATACCGGCCTTCACCAGCTCCTCGTCGGACAGCTGGCGGTGGGTGGTGGAGGCCGGATGGATGGCCAGGGTCTTGGCGTCGCCCAGGTTGAGCAGCCGCTTGACGAGCTGGAGCGCATCGAAGAAGGCCAGTCCCGCGTCGTAGCCTCCCTCGGCCCCGAAGGTGACGATGGACGGCACGCGCCCGTGCAGGTAGCGCTCGACCAGGTGGTGGTAGGGATGGTCGGGGAACCCGGCAAAGCTCACCCAGGCCACGCGGGAGTCAGCGGCCAGGTAGTCGGCCACGGCCCGGGCGTTGGCCTCGTGCCGCTCGAGCCGCACGGCCATTGTCTCCAGGCCCTGGAGGAGCAGGAAGGCGCTGAACGGGGAGAGGGTGGCGCCGCTGTTGCGCAGCTGGGTGGAGCGGGTCCGCACGGTGAAGGGCCGCTCGGGGAAGTCACGGGCGAAGACGACGCCGTGGAAGGCGGGCTCAGGCTGGTTGAACATCGGGAAGCGGTCGGGATGGTCGCCCCAAGGGAACCGGCCGCCGTCCACGATGGCCCCACCGAGGGTGGTGCCATGGCCGCCCACGAACTTGGTCAGCGAGTGGACGACCACATCGGCCCCGTGCTGGAAGGGCTTGAGTACCAGCGGCGTGGCCACCGTGTTGTCCGCGATGAGCGGCACGCCGGCCGCATGGGCCACGGCGGCCACGGCCTCGAGGTCCACGATGTTGCCGGCCGGGTTGCCGATCGTCTCGCAGAACACGGCGCGGGTGTTCGCGTCGATGAGGGGGGCGATGGACTCGGCTCGATCGTCGACGGCGAAGCGGGCTTCGATGCCCAGGGTAGGTAGCACGTGGGCGAAGTAGGTGAAAGTGGCCCCGTAGAGCTGGGGGGCCACCACGATGTTCGAGCCGGCGCCGGCCACAGTCAGGATGGCGTAGCTGACGGCGGCCATGCCCGAAGCCACCACCAGGGCTGCCGTCCCCCCTTCGAGGGCGCAGATGCGCTGCTCGAGGACGTCGCAGGTCGGGTTGTTGAGCCGGTTGTAGTGAAAGCCGGGTGTCTCCAGGTCGAGCACGGCGCCAGCGTGGGCGGCGTCGATGAAGTCGTGGGCCACCGTCTGGTATATGGGCACGGCCACGGCCCGCGTCCCGTCGGGTGTGTAGCCACCGTGGATGGCGATCGTTTCATCGTGCATGGTCTCAGGCGACGCTCCTCTTCGGGATGGTGGCCAACAGGTTGGCGTACAGACGTAGGGCCGCACCCCGCCACGGCCAGGGGGCGCGGGCGCCGACCTGGTGGAAGGGGAAGGCGGCCACCAGGGCCGGGTCCCGCTCGCCGCCCACCACCCGGTCGTGCAGCTGGCGGAGCCGGTCCCAGTCCGGGCCGGCCACGCAGTCGCGCGGGAGGCAGGGTAGTTCGTCGCGCTCGTGGCTGGCGTAGCGCCGCACGTCTCGGACGTACTCGCGCACGAGGCTCGACGGATCGTACTCGGGATGGCCCTGGAACAGCACGACCTGGGACCGGCCCACCGTCTTCGTGATCACGCTCCACCCCACCTCCTCCGACTGCAAGGCCACCGCGTAGCCGGCGGCGGCCACCGCCTCTGCGGGCACGGCGTTGAGCCGCGAGTGGGGCAGGACGACGGGACTGTCGAACCCGGCGGCCAGAGGGTGGGTCGGGTCGGCGTGCTGGGGGAAGACACCCGTGCACTTGACCGGCAGGGTGGTCCGTTCGATGCCGTCGAAGACGGCCAGGGCGGCGTGGGCCGACAGGCAGGACAGCACCATGACCGGCACGTTCTCGCTTCCCCACCGCAGCAGGGCGCGCAGATCCGACCAGTAGGGCTCTTCCTCGATGCGGGACTCGGTCGGGTTGGAGCCGGTCACCACCAGCAGGTCTGGGGGGTCGGAGGTGATGTCCTCGAGAGGACGATACTCAGCGGCGATACGGGCCCGGATCCGCTCGCCCCGTGGCACGCCGGCCATCGTGTGGCGGGTCACGACGACCGTCTCAAAGCGGGACCCAGCGTTCAGAAGGCCCACGAACTGTCGCTCGGTGGCGCCGAAGGCGGCGTCAGGCATGTTGTTGACCAGGGCGCACCGCACCGGTCCCTCGGCGGCGTCCGGCGCCGCCCCCGGGTCGAGTGCCCTGGCGAGTCGAACGTCCACCGTCATCTCAATGCCTCACGTCGGTGTAAGTGACCGTGACGTGCTGGTGGAGGAGCCGGTAGGCGGCCTGCAACTGCTCCTCGTCGTCGGCCGAGCCGACCACGGCCACGATGTGGTTGCCGGAGCCGTCCCGCCAGTCGAGGGCGGCCCCCGGGCGCTGGTGGACGCTCACCGTGTCCACCCCGGCGTGGTCGCTGAAGTCGTTGATGCCATCGATGGCCGTCACAGTGGCCCTGACGGTCGGCGGCTGGAGGAAGAAGCGGTAGCCGATGCGGTCGGTGGGCACGGGCCCGTCGACGGACACCGGCTCGCCCAGGGCCACCCGCAGGGTGAGGTCGAGCAGCCTGACGCCGGCGGCCCGCTCCAGCATCTCGGGCACACCGCCGCCCATCCGTCCGTTGACCTCGATGATGCGGGGCCCGTCGGGTGTGAACTTGACCTCAGTGTGCAGGCACCCGGTCTGTACCCCGAGCGCGTCGATGGCCCGAGTGGCCAGGTCCAGGACGGCCGAGCGGCTCCCGGCGCCGAGGGCGGCGGGGATGAAGAACCCGGTTTCACGGAAGTTCTCGGCCGGCGGGAAGCGGCCGGTCAGGGCCAGGTGGCTGATGGCGCCGTCGGCCACCACGCTCTCGACTGACACATAGCCGGCGTAGGGGTCGTCGGCCCGGGCTGGATCGTCGGCCAGGTAACCCTCGAGAACCATGTCGGGGCGGCCCGGGCCGAGGGTGTCGAGCACCTTCGCGAGTTCGGCACCGTCGCGGACCAGGAAGGTGTAGCGGCTGCCCTGGGCCGAGCGGGGCTTGAGGACGGCGGGCCACCCCACTTCGGCCTCGACGGCCGAGAGCTCGGCCCCGGACTGCTCGGGGCCGACGAGGTGACAAGGGGGAACGTCGAGGCCGGCGTCGGCCAGGGCCCGGCGCTGACGGGCCTTGTCGGTGAGGGCGGCTGAGGTCGCCGGGCTGTGGAAGGGGAGGCCCAGCTTCTCGGCCACCCCAGCCAGTTCGACCATGCCGGCGTCGAGGTAGGTGGTCATGCCGTCGGGCTCCCAGTCGGCCAGCGTCTTGACCCTCCGCTCGGCGCTCATGCCCTCGAGGTCGACGACGGCGCCGAACCGGTTGAGGAGATCGGCCATCTCGCCCATCCCCGGCGCGGCCGTGAAGATGATCCACAGCAGGTCGCAGAGGCCGGCGGCTGCTTCGGCCAGCTGCATCACTGGAACGCAACGCGGCCCGTAGCTCACCGCCACCAACGGCCGCGCCCTTCCGGTCGTGGAGTCCATCATTTGCTCAGCCGATGACGGCCTCGACGCAGTCGCGAGCGTCGTAGACGGACTGGAGGCGGCTGGGGGGCCGTCCAATGACGGCCTCGACGCAGTCCTGGGCGTCGTAGACGGCCCGGAGGCGGCTGCGCGGCGAGGGCAGGTAGTGGGTGAAGTAGCGCACCCCCTCGGTAAGCACGCCCAGCACGGAGAGGTTGGGCTGGACCCGGCCTTCGGTGTCATAGGGATGGAAGTCCTCATTGATGGCGACGCTGCCGACGGGCGTGTCACCGTAGCTGAGCTGGGTCAGCCTTCCCTTGGCGTAGAGACGCTTGAGCAGGGGGGAGCTGGACCGGGCCAGCGAGGGCAGGTCGAGATGGCCCCGCACCACCCCGTCGACTCTCACGGCCGTCGGCTCGTCGAGGGCCGTGGAGCTCAGGCGGACGCCGTCGGGGCAGGCGGCCAGCTCCGGGTTCGGTCCGAGCGGGATGCGCACCACCCCGGCGTCGAGCAGCCCCAGCAGCTGCTGGGAGCGCATGGGTGGCGGGCCCGCCTCCAGGCGGTTGATGTGGCCTCGGACGTTGGACTGGAAGTCGACATAGGAGTCGAGGGAGAGACCCCCGAACTCGATGACCGAACGCAGCTGGTCCCGGAGGATGCGCAGCACCTCCTCGGCCGCCTTGACCGGGCTCCCCCCGGGTCGCAGGGCCTCGGTGAGATCGGCCTCGATCATGTCGTAGACCTGGCCTTGGTAGTCAGCGGCCGACGTGTAGTGGCGGTCTGACCCGGCGAAGAGGTGGGTGGACGGGTCGAAGCGCCCGTAGCGCGGCTCGAGACCGTCGACGACCTTCTCGTAGTGCCCGTCGGCCCAGCCTTGGCGGAGGACGGTGCGGACCTCGGTCGACTCGACGTCGCCCCCGGCCAGCAAGGCGGCTTGGATGTAGTAGCGCGCCTGCATCTCGGCGAAGATGAGCGGGAGAAGCTCGGCCCGGAAGTCCACGTGGCGCCGCACCGGCGACCCGCCCGGATTGGTCAGCGCCGCGAACTCCTCGTGGGTGCACACCACCGGCTGGTACTGCCCGTAGGGGTCGACGCCGGTGGCCGACTTGGCGCAGTACGGCGCGCCCGAGCGCGAGTAGAGGGTGATGGTCGGCTCCCGGCCTGAGGGCACGTACCGCTTGCGATCGGCCCGGTCGCACCGGTCCTCGAAGGTCCCGCCTCGTCCGATGGTGAGGGCGGTGAGGACGTCGTAGGCGACCAGGCCCATGCCGGCCACGGCCACCGAGGATCCGGCCGGAGCGCTCTGGTCGAGGTACTCGATGGGGTAGGGGCGCAGGTAGTGCACGCCCCCGCCGGCCCCGGGCTCGTCGTTCCAGGTGTGCCCCGACGTCAGCACCACGTGGTCGACGGTGAGGGTGATGCCATTGTCGAGCAGCACCGCCTCGCGCCCCTGGAGGGCCGGCGAGATGTCGACGGCCGCCGCGTAGTGGCGGATGATCTCAAGGTTGGGCGGGGCTTCGGCCACTAGCCTGTCGTAGAACCAGACCAGATACTCGCCCATCAACCGCCGGGGCAGGTAGTCGGTGGGCAAGATGGGGTCACCCCCGGCGCCGATGCGGCACTCGTAACCCACCCAGCGATAGCCGCAGCCCACAGCCCACTGGTGCAGGCC